>NZ_JAQMIL010000002.1:0-206972 GCF_029990105.1 Bradyrhizobium sp. Arg237L
TCGTGACGATCGCGAGCCGCCCCTCATCCGCCGTGAGACGCGCGGAGTTAAATCACTGATTTGCCCGACGGCGAAAGCGGAATGTTTTTCGCGCGAGGGATGGACAGACTTTTGGTGATTTGCCCGACGGGTTGATTTGTCGCACCCGTTGCATCCACATCGTCATTGCTTCGCTGCGCTCGCAATGACGGAGAGTGAGGGGCGCGGTTGCCCCGAGCCGGTTATGGATGATAGAGAGCCGGCCTATGGAGCGGCGGGCTTTTCTTAAGACATTCGGAATAGGCGCGGTAGGTTTGGGCACAGCCTTTTGGGCTGGCAGCCGGAATACCATGCGCGGCGGCTGTTATCTTCAGCTCGGGACCAGCATCAGCGCGGGCACCGGCTCAACCCATGGCGGAGCCACACCAAGCCTCATAGGTGAGCGGCTTGGAATGTTCGCCATCAATGGCGCCTTTCCGGGTTCGTCCGCCGGTCAACATAAATTGCCGTCGCTCAACCCTGTTTCACTTTACGCGATCGCCAACGCGATTTCCTCGGGCGATTGGTCTGCACAAAAACGAACCGGAGAACCGGTCCGTGACTCGTCCCTTGGTAACCTGCGAGCGATGAACCTTCCGAGCGTCACCCACATTGCCCTGGAGTACGGCGCCAACGACTTCCGCTATGACCGCCCGATCGGATCGGACGATGATGTCGGCAGCGACACCTTCAAAGGGGCGCTCAATCATTCGATCAGGCTCCTGCGGAATTCTTGCCCGACGGCGCGGATCTTTCTCATCACGCCCTGGTGGTTGCCAACCCAAGACGATCGCGACAGCGATGTACATCCGAACAAGCTCGGATATTTTCTTCGCGATTACATCGGCGCAATGCTGCGCGTAGCGGAAATAAACCGCGTCCCATGTCTTGATCTCTTCAACTCAGGAGGGGTCAGCAAAACCAACTATCGGGCTCTCACCCACGACGGGGTGCACCCGAACAACTGGGGCGTTCTGCTCCGGGCCGTCCAGATATCCTCATTCATTTCTACCAGCGTCTAGCGGTGGCGCAGGCGGGCGCTGCTCGGCCCAGGTGAGCAGCCCATCGAGCGCCGGACACAAGGATTGTCCCCAATCGGTCAGGCCGTATTCGACCTTCGGCGGCACCTGGTGATGGACGATGCGACGCACGATGCCGTCATTCTCCATCTGGCGCAGTTGCTGGATCAGCATCTTCTGCGAGATCCCCGGGATCGCCCGCGCGAGGTCACAGAAGCGCAGCAATTTGCCGCTAAACAGGTGGAAGAGGATCACGAGCTTCCACCGGCCATCCAGCATCCTGAACGCCTTCTCCACGCCCTCGGCGGCGCTCGCGGCTGTGTACTCAACCTTACCCAAAAGTCAGTACCTTACCTTTTCGTGCGTTCTTGCGGTTTGGCGAAGCTACAAACACCTTTCCGGCTACGCAATCGCGATCCACGACCGCGTCGTTCCCGACGCGCAAAAGGAAAGGAAATCCGATGTCTCTCGATCTGCCGGGCCCAGTTGCCGCTTACTTTGCCGCCGACAGCCGCGATGGCGATGCCATCGCGCAATGCTTCAGCGAACGCGGCGTCGTGAAGGATGAAGGGCGCAAGCACGAGGGGCGCGCGGCCATCGCGCAGTGGAAGGCCGATGCATCGACCAAATACAACTATACGAGCGAGCCGTTCGCTGTAGAGGAACGCGACGGGAAGATCGTCGTCACAGCGCATGTAGTCGGCGACTTTCCCGGTAGTCCGATCGATCTCAGATACTTCTTCGGGCTCGATGGCGACAAGATCGCCTCACTCGAGATCCTTCCCTGAGATCGGAGCGAGCGACAGCAATTGCTGCTGTCTAGGTTCGATCGCGCTCGCCGGCGAGGGCTGTTTCGTGGCCAGCCGCCGGCCCAGGGCAATGAAGGGTTTCTCGATATAGCGCCAGGAGAGCCAGGCCATCGGCGTCGTCAGCGCGACCGCTACAATCGTCATCACTGATATCGCGAGCAGGACCGGCAGTCCCCTCGCATCGAGCAGCCGGGCGGCGAGCCACATGCCGATCGGGTGAAGCAGATAGAAGCTGTAAGAGATACGGCCGTAGAAACGGACCGGACGGAGATCGAGAACGGCAAAGAGGCCGATCGAGCTTCGAAAGGCGACCAGCAGCACCAGCAGCGAGGAGCTCAAGGTTTCCAGCGCGATGATCGGCGCGGTTTGTTTCTGTGATCCGCAGAAGCAGAACAAGGCGATGGCCGCCATCGACAGGGTCCAGGCAGCGGCCGAGCGGAGCCGCTCGGCCGTCCGCTCGCCCTGCATCTGCAGGAGAATGCCGGCGACGAAGGCGTAGAGCGGCGCGAGGTTGGAAATGCCCCCAAGCAAATGCACATAGGCGCCCCAGAAGGAGAGCCCGAACAGGACTGTGATCGACACCATGAGCGGCTGCGGGCCGAAGCGCTGGAAAATCCAGACCGACAGCAGGATGACCGGCGTCGCGAAGCACTCGACCGTCATCGACCACATCACGCCGTTGATGTCATGGCGGACCATGATCGCGTTGAGCACGACGTTGAGCGGATCGAATTTCCCCTCGTAGCCGACATAGAAGCCGTATTGATGGTGCAGCAGCGTCAGCAGAGCGACCACCGCGATCGCCGCGGGGAACAGCCGGAACAGGCGATGTCGCAGAAACGTGATCGGGTTCGGATTGTTCTGCAGCGAGCGCGCCAGCACGAAACCGCTGAGCACGAAGAACATCACGACCGGCGCCATGCCCGTGACGTAGGTGTCGGTGAACTGGCTCGTCATGTGATAGCCGACGACCGAGACGGCTGCGATGCCGCGCAGCGATTCAAGGCGAGGCAGGAAGCCGAGCTTTCCTGTCTTGCTTGTGCTCACCTGTGCATCCGGGACCGCCGCCATCATTGTCGCGTAACATTCCGCGCGGAGCTTGGCTACTACGGCGTGCCAGGCACGTGTTCACTAGCCCTGTTCACTAACCTTTGGGGCCGGAGGCGCCGTCGATCCATTGTCGCGTCTCCTCGTCGGTCCAGCCGGGCACGGCGAATCCTTTGGGTGGGGGCGGGACAACGGGCTGTTCGAGACGAAAGTGCCGCTCGGGATGTCTGACGCGACGCACCGTCGCCGCGTCGGCGCACAGCATGATCAGCACGCCCAAGCAAAGAGCAAGTCGCATCGGATATCCTCCGCTCCGACCGTGTGTTCGAGCAACACGAGCGCGGCCGGCAATGCAGAAGTTGGCCGCAGTAGGCTTCCCAAAATGCGCACTGTTTTTCACGAAAGCGGCAACGATCCGCCTTCCGATGCATCCGCTGTTCGCAGCCGATACGGCTATCCAGCCGGCCTGCCGGGCGCGAGCCTGGCGGCGAGATAGAGGCGGTTCATCAATCTTAGCTGCTCGGGCGCGCCGGGGGTCGTTGGCGCGTCCTTCATGGTCATGCCGACCATCGTCTTCATGTTGTTGAGCACGACCGCGGCGATGTCCTCGGCCTCGTGCTCGTCGAGGCCGGGCGCGCAACGCTTCAGCGCTATCTTGATCCCGGCGAGTGTCTGGCTGCGGAAGCGAAGGCGGATCTCGGTCCAGTCGGTGCGGGAATCCAAGAACGCGGTGACTGCGCGGATCTGCGGATAGAGCTTGGCCAGGAGATCGATGAGGATGTCGGCCAGTTGCTCCGGACTGGCGTCGGCGGCGCGGGCGAGGATCGCGTCGTATTCCGCCCGCAGCACCTCGGCATAGTGCTGCATCAAGGCGTCGGCGACAGCGTCCTTGTTCGGAAAGAAGCGATAGAGTGAGCCGATCTTGGCGTCCGCCCGTGCGGCGATCTCCGCCATGGTCGCGGCCTCGAAGCCCCGTTCCTGAATCACCTCGGCCGCAGCATGCATGAGCTCGGCGACGCGCTGACGGCCGACCTCGCGCTGCGGCTGGAGCGGTTTGCGGTCCTGACTTGACAAAGTTGAGGATATCCTCAAATAGAGTAGTGCGTGCTTGAGCTTTCCCTCAAGTATTTAACCGCTCCCCACGCGCCCGGCAACAGGTGGGGAGGCTGCCATCTGGCGAAAGGACATCCCATGCTCATCCTGCCCGCTGCGACCACGGCATTGATCCTGATCGACCTTCAAAAAGGCATCGTCGGCCTGCCGACCGAGCCCCATTCCGGTGCGGCCGTCCTTGCCCGGGGACAGGAGCTGGCCCGGCACTTCCGCGCGGCCAAGGCGCCGGTCGTCCTCGTCAACGTCGCCTTCTCGCCCGACTTCAGCGACGCGCTGAAGGCGCCGGTCGACCAACCGATGCAAGCGCCGCCCGGCGGCTTTCCCGAGGGCTGGTCGGAGCTGGCCGATGGCCTCGCCGAACCGTCGGATATCAGGATCACCAAGCGGCAATGGGGCGCATTCTACGGCACGGAGCTCGATCTGCAGCTCCGCCGGCGCGGCGTGACCACCGTGGTGATTGGTGGCATCGCTACCAATATGGGCGTCGAATCGACCGCGCGTTCCGCGCATGAGCATGGCTATGAGGTCGTGCTGGCGGAAGACGCGAGCGCCGGTCGTTCGGCCGACATGCATGCCTTTGCCTTCGAGCACATTTTCCCGCGGCTTGGCCGCGTGGCAAAAGCGGCCGAGATCGAGCTGCAGCGGTGAGCGAACCGCAAGCCTATCTCCCGCTCCAACCGCTGCCGGTCACCGTCCGCTGGGCGGTGCTGTTCGCAGCCTCGCTCCTGCTCGCCGGCGTGCTGCAGTGGGTGAGGCTGCCTGCCGCCTTGCTGCTGGGGCCGCTGGCCGCGGCCGCGCTGGTGCAGATGGGCGGAGGGGCGGTGAGGGTGCCCCGCCTGCTGATCGTCGCCGCCCAGGCAATTATTGGCTGCCTCGTCGCGCAATCGATCACGCCGGCAATCATCAGCGGCTTCGTGCGCTACTGGCCGATCATCCTCGCCACCGTAGCGCTTTCGGTCGGCGCAAGCGCTCTGATCGGCTGGACCATGAGCCGCTTGCGCATCATCCCCGGCACCACGGCGGTGTGGGGCATGCTGCCGGGCGCCGCCACGGTGATGATGGTGATGGCCGAGGCCCATGGCGCCGATTTCCGACTCGTTGCTTTCATGCAGTATCTGCGCGTCGTGCTGGTCGCCGCGGCGGCCTCGGTGGTGGCGCTATGGTTTGCGCACGGCGGTGGCGGGCGTTTCAGTGCCGGGCTTTTTCCGCCGGTCGACCTGACGAACCTCGGTGCCACCGCGGCCATCGCGCTCGTCGGAGCTGGTCTTGCCGCACGGATGCCGGCCGGCGTGCTCCTTGGTCCTCTCGTTCTCGGAGCGGTGTTCAACGTGCTTGGCTGGGTGAAGATCGAGCTGCCGCCACTGGTGCTGATTGCAACCTACACGCTGATCGGCTGGAACACGGGCTTGCGCTTCACGCGCGACGTGCTGGCGACCGCGGCTCGCGCGCTGCCACAGAGCATCGGCGCAACCGCGATCCTGATGGCGTTTTGCGGCCTGCTGGCGTGGCTGTTGGTGGAGTTCCTGCACGTCGATCCGCTGACCGCCTATCTCGCCACCAGCCCCGGCGGCATCGATGCCGCCGCGATCATCGCCGCCTCGACCAAGGTCGACACGTCCTTCGTCATGGCGCTGCAGACCGTGCGCGTGATCCTGCTGCTGTTCGTCGGTCCGTCGGTTGCGCGCTGGGTGGCGGGAACACTCGATCGCACGTCAGCCAGTCCGGGGCCGGATGGTGCGCCGGACCTTGGCAACCTTGATTGACTTGCGCGGCGTCGGCATCAGCCCGCGAACCAGACGGGCGGCCGCTGCTCCAGCGGTTTCCATGTAGCTTGGATCCCGATGCAGCAGGACGACGGCAAACGCGCCGTCCAATAGCAGGATGACCTGCCGCGCAAGCTGCCGCGCTTCCCGCGAGGCGACCGCATCTTCGAAGACGGAGCAAAGCCAGTCTTCGACGCGTTTCTTGTGCGCGCGGCCGATCACCATCGCCGGATGACCGGGCAGGTTGACCAGTTCGACCGAGGTGCGCAGGAAGCCGCAACCCTTCCATTTGGAATGGCGTGCCGACCGCGCCAGATTGCGAAAGATCGCTTCCACCTTGGCGGCCACGTCACCATCGGCCTCGGCAAACCAGCGCTTGAACAAAGCGAGATTTGGCTGGTCGCGGATCTCGAGATAGGCCGCGATCAGATCGTCCTTGCTGCGGAAATGATAGTAGAGCGTCCGCTTGGTGAGGCCGGCCTTCTCCGCCACCGCATCGACGCTGACGGCGCGGATGCCCTCGCCGTAGAACAACTTGCCGGCGGCTTGAAGGATGCGCTCGCGCGTCGAACGGCCAGTCTCGCTCATGGCTTGATGTATACTAACCAGTGAATATACACAACGCCGCCCACCTCTTATCGTCGCGCACATGACCAAGGTGGCGTTGCGCATATCGATTGAGGATGGGATAGAAGTCACGATTTCCTGCCGGGATGGCGTAACGATTGGCGGCCATTTGTGGCTTGCGCCAGCCCGCCGCTCCGCCGGCAGCATCATCGTCAATGCGGCAACGGGGGTGGCTGCGCGCTACTACCACCGCTATGCATGCTTCCTGGCGAACCACGGCTTCGATGTCCTCACCTATGACTATCGCGGCATCGGCGCTTCGCGGCCGTCCCGCTTGCGAAGCTGTGGCTATCGCTGGCGTGACTGGGGCGAACTCGATTTCGAGGCGGCGCTTTGCTTCATGCACGAACGTCGGCCACAGGCCCGCCTCATCGTTGTCGGCCACAGCATCGGCGGTTTCCTGCCGGGGCTCGCCGAAAGCGCCGGCTTGATCGAGCGGATGCTGACGGTCGGCGCGCAGTATGCCTGGTGGGGCGACTATGCGCCGCGCCGGCGGGCCGGCCTGTTCCTCAAATGGCATGTCGCCATGCCCATCATGACGGCGCTCTGCGGCTACTTCCCCGGCCGCAGGCTCGGCTGGCTGGAGGATCTGCCCGCCGGCGTCGCCAATGAATGGAGTTTCCGCGGGCGACGCTTCGAGCACAGCCATCCGCGCGGCGAGAGGCGGGCCGTGCTCTCACGGATGGCAGCGGTGACGGCGCCGATCCTTGCGGTTGCCGTGTCGGACGACGAACTCGGCACCGTGCCCGCGATCCGCCGCACGCTCGGCTACTACACCGGCGCATCGCGCACGGCCGTGCTGATCGAGCCATCCGACTACGGTCGCAAGACGATCGGCCATTTCAATCTCTTCCACGACGGTCACGCGGCCGGCTTCTGGACCGACACGCTGCTGTGGCTCAGGGACGGCCGCAATCCCTGGCCGGGGCAAGTGCTTGCATCCGTCGGTCCCGGCGGGCCGTAGTCGAGAGGCAGAGCGCTTCGCCAAGCCTGCTTTCGGCCGTGTTCAACATGCCTCAGAAAGGTACGCCGCCGGGCTTGAAATACACTGTCCCGGCGGCGCCCTGTCTCATACTGGGCCCCTGAAATCCCCAGTACCCATTGAAGTGCAACGCGTATGCCACAAGGGTATGACGCCAAAGAAAACTTATTTGATCCCGGCGCGGGAATAGGGCGGGACCGTCCGGTGTATCGTTAATCGTCAGCAGCCCTCTGCAACTTTTGCTCAGTTGGAGCGTAGCTCTGGCATGAGGGAAGATTTGGTCCGGTTTCGTCAGCTAGCCCAGGAATGCAAGGACCGGGCGGCAGAAGCTCGCTGTCCGGTGGACGAAGATGCCTGGCTGACGCTCGCAGCCGATTGGCTGGCGCTTGCGCAGGCCAGTGAGGCCGCAGGGGCGGGCGACGACGCGGCTACAGGCCGCGCTGCATCCGGTTGACGGCGACAAGAAGGTCGGGCCGCTCCAATACTTCCACCAATCTATCAAGGATGACGCGCTCGTTATTGCGCGGTCGCGGCTGCAAATATTCTTCAAGTATGCCCTGGGCATCACGAACGGCCTGAAGAGCTAGCTGCTCATCCGTCATTCTAGTCGCCTCCCGCAGTGGTGAATGCAACCCAACACAATTGAGCAAAATACGGTTCCATTTTGCTTAATTTTAGTGTCGCGCGGAAATCTTGCCGCAAGCTGGTCGGAAGCAGCGGTGGACGTATATTCAGGATCCTTTCCTGATAATGCATTGATATTTTTGATTTTTGTTCTGGGGAAGGGGCATTTCGACCCCGGCGATTGGATGGTGTTCCCGCCGTCCAACGGCCTTCGCGAGCGCCTTGCTGGCGCCCGCCTTAGCGCGTATCGACACCGCGTTCCCAAGATCAAGTTGGGGGTAAAGCGCAGTCCGAAATAACAAAATCAATGACTTACGGATTTATCCGATCTCTTTATCGCTCCAGAAGACTGATTTGGGAACATCGATGAGATCCCTGGTTTCACTCTGCCTTTGGCTTGCCGCTTGCTGTTACCCAGTGCTTGCTCAAGCGGAGTCTCCCGCGGCCATGATCTCCGGCTATCGCGCCCAGCACGGGGAAGGGCGAGTGGTGCTGGATGCGACACTCACGCGAATTGCGCACGAGCAAGCCGCGGCGATGGCGTCAAAGGACAAACTCGACCACGACGTCCTCGGCCCCTTCAACTCGCGCGTCCACCCATCCGGCGCGGGCCGGGCGGCCGAAAACATCGCCTACGGCTATGACAGCTTCCCAAAGACACTCGACCAATGGATTAATTCGTCGGGACATCGACGAAATCTCCTGTTGCACAACGCCTCGCGCGTTGGCGTCGCCAGTGTCAAGAGTTCGACCACCGGGCGCACCTATTGGGCCATGGTGATTGCCGGCGACTATGAACGTCCCAAGGTGGCGAAGAACTCGCCGAAAAGCTCAAAGCAGGCGACGGTTGCCAAGCCCAAATCTCGCGCCGTGGAGGCCTGTCGTCTGAAAATTCTGAGCATCTGCCTCTGATCCAGGACGATCGATGTTGGATAGTCGTGGAGCGAGGGAAACTCCTGCCAAGAGCCCTTGCCGGGGGCTTGGTCGGCTCCAGAGCGTTGGCACTCCGGAACTGCCCAACCTCCGTGATTGGGAGAACCGGTTGTCATTGCAACTGACGAAGGGGGTTGAGCGGACCAAGCGGAATCAACTCGAAGCTCATGAGATGGGCTTGGCCCAAAGGCAGCTTTTCAAGCATCTCATGGGCGGCTGCGGGATCCGTGACGTTTAATATGAACGCCACGCCGGCACGTCCCTGAAGCGAATACCATTGGTCAATCTTGCCGTCCAAGTAAAGCTTCACGGTCTCCCGGACTTCCGTCGGGAGGATCGCGCGTACGGCCGCAAGATCGACACCGGGATTCACGGTGCCGATCGCAAGGATTCGTGTAGTGGGCGTCGGCGGGGCTGCGAGCTGCGCGTGTCCGATACCTACACTCGTCAGGCAGATGATCAACGCAGCGAGGCCGGAAGCGAGCGTGATTTTCGTCTTGGTCATTTTCATTGTCCTTTCCTCATGCGCTTCTCTGTTCGACTGCGTCCAACTCGGGGGACGCCCGCTTGTCAAAGACTTGTGGCGCGGCCGGTCTTATTGAAAGGCCGCCCGATGCTTCTCGACGAACTCGGCGACCGATTGCGGCTTGCGGCCGGTGATCTTCTCGACCACGTCGTTCGTTTCGGCCATCTGCCCGTCGTGATGCATCTCGGCGATCGCATCGAGGGGATAGACAAAGTAGGCGCGCTTCATGCCCTCGAACGCGCGCCGGACGGCGCGGAAGTCGAGGACATCGCCGACGAAGATCTCTGCGCCGAGGGCTTGGAGCCTGTGGGCGCGCTCGTCGTCGTTGTGGACGAGGGCGCGGACGCGAAAGCCCTTTTCCAGAAAGCGCTTCGCAGCGATGCTTCCGGTGGCACCTGTGGCGCCGCCGATGAGGACGGGGGTGGGGGTCATATCGACGGCGCCTCCAGCGCTTACTTGCCCTGGATCAGGAAGCCCAGCGGAGCGAGCGGGCCCACGGGGATGTGCTCGAAGGTCATGAAGCCGCCCTTGGTCAGCGGGAGCTGGTCCGTTGCCGCCTTGGCTTCGTCGACCGACTCGGCGTTCATCAGAAAGACCACGCCTACCTTGTCCTTGCGGAACCAGAACTGATCGATCTTGCCGTCGAGGTAGAGCCTGAGGGTGTCGGGCACCTCCTTCGGCATGATCCGCTGCCGTTGTTCGTCGGTGGGCGGCTTCGTGATCGCGCCAATAGCAAGCACTTTCATGGGTGAACTCCTCGTCTGAGTGATTTCTAACGAGGTTGAATCTAGCTAGCGGATCGCGAAACTGGTGCTGTCGTAAATGCCAACTTTAGAGTCATTTACGCCATGCGCATCGCGGTGCTCGCACTTGAGGGACTGTTCGACTCCGGGCTCACGGTCATGCTCGACGCATTCAGGCTGGCCAATAAGTTCTCAGGAGGAACCTCTCATTTCGACGTGTCCATCGTCGGCGTGCGGAAGAAGGTCCGGACCGGTCAGGGACTGGCAGTACCCGTGCGGGCCGTGACGCCGGACTTCAAGCCGGACTGGGTGATCGTGCCGGCCCTGAACACAGGGATGCCGGAGCAGTTGATCCCAGCGCTCGAGCGAGCGGATGTAAGGAAGGCCAAGGCGCAACTGCTGAAATGGCACGCCGAGGGCGCGCAGATCGGCGCGTCCTGCATCGGGACGTTCCTTCTGGCAGAGACCGGACTGCTCGATCATCGGGAAGCGACGACGACCTGGTGGCTCGCGCCGCTGTTCCGGCAACGCTATCCCAATGTCCTGCTCGACGAGACCCGTATGCTGGTGCCCTCAGATAGAGGGGTTACGGCGGGCGCCGCGATGGGGCACCTCGATCTCGCCCTCTGGCTGATCCGCAAGGCCAGCCCGGAACTGGCAACCGTCGTCTCCCGCTATTTGCTCGCCGACATACGCTCCTCGCAAGCGCCCTACATCATCCCCAATCATTTGGCGCAGGCAGATCCTCTCATTCTGCGTTTCGAGAAATGGGCGCGCGACCATCTCAAGACAGGGTTCTCGCTGCAGGACGCCGCCAGCGCACTGGCGACGAGTGCACGGACCTTGCAACGTCGCTGCGAAGCAGTGCTCGGCAAATCGCCGCTTTCCTACTTCCAGGACCTCCGGGTCGAGCGCGCGCAATCTCTCCTCCACGGCAGCGGTCTCGACCTCGACGCCATCGCGGCCGAGGTCGGTTACGTCGACGGAGCGACGTTGCGGACGCTCCTGCGCGAACGCCTGGGACGCGGCGTGCGCGAGCTTCGAGCCGACCTGCGCTGATGGCAGGCTGGCCCGAGCCAGGCCCGTACAGAGGCGCCGTGGTCTGACTCGGAGCGTCTTGCGCTGACCACACTGCGTCGGCGGATGCGGCCGCCGACGGTCTTGCAAGCCGGGACGACGACCGGCGAGCCTATTTAGTATTTAGCTCCGGATCTCGTGCCGCTGCGCGCCGAGATTGGTGATACCGCATTCCAGCACGTCACCTACCGCCATAAAGCGGTTCTTGCCAAAGCCGACGCCAGGTGGCGTGCCGGTCGCCAGGATATCCCCGGGGAGCAATGTCATATGAGACGAGAAATAGGCGAGCATCTCGTGGACCCCAAACAGCATGTCGCTGGTGTTGCCGCGCTGCTCATAGTCCCCGTTCAGCTTGGTCCAGACATCGAGCTTCATCCCGTCGATGCCGGTCGCCAGATATGGCCCTATCGGGGAATAGCTGGGCCGCGACTTGGCGCGCACCAGATGTTGTTGACCTTCCTCATCGACCTGTGTCGCGCGATCAGAGATGTCATTCAAACAGACGTAGCCGACGATGTAGTCGGCCGCCTTGGCCACCACGATATCCCGCGCCTCGCGCCCAACCACGATCGCCAGTTCCACCTCCCAGTCGAGCTTTACGCTCTGATTGGGGCCACGGAAGATCGGATCGAACGGTCCGGTCAGCGAGGTGATCGCCTTCAGGAACACCTCGGGCTCGGTGGGCGGCTTCATCTTGAATTCCTCGACGTGCTTCCTGTAGTTGAAGCCCGTCGCCGCGATCTGCCGAATGCCATTGATCGGCGCCAAGTAGGTGAAGTCGCCGACGACGGGAGAAAGACGGGACGTATCTACTCCGATCAAGGCGCCACCGGCTATTGCGTCCGGGTTGATGTCGGACACGATCGGGCGCAAATCGAGATGCTCATCCCCTTCTATAATTACGGGAACGGCACCCTTATCTGTAAGTACACGGGCAAATTGCTGCATCGTCTATTCTCCATTGCTTCATGGCACCAATACGCATCGCGATATTTGACGGCTGCCCTCGCCTGAGCGCGGCCTGGTGGCTCTTGCATTCCACATCTCGGAAATGGACCTTGCATCTCATGACGAAAGTGTCTGTCGGGCCACAGCCGCTCTTTCATCTTGCTCTGGTGAGAAACGTCCACGTTTTGGACGAAAGGAAATCCGGCGCGAGAATTCTGCCGTGTGAGGAGCCCCGCGTACCGTGCGGCAGGCCACGGAGATGTGATTTCGGTGGAATGGATTGCATTGAAGCTGCGAGAGACGCCTGCCGCATCGGCAATGCGTCACCGGCAGTGCCGACAGATCAGATCAAGAAAAATCAGTCGACCATCGTCTCGCTGCAGATGATCACAACCAACGCAGCCGCCGCCAGGCGGTCGGCGTCTGGCCGGTCTCCTTCCGGAAGGCGGCCCCAAAGGAGCTTTGATTGGCGAAGCCAACGCTGGCGGCAATCACGGACACGCTCAGATCGCGGTTGCGCAGCAACGCCTTTCCTGTGTCGATCCGGTGCCGGCGCAACCAGGCGTGAGGAGCAATTCCCATCGATTGCTTGAACGCAAATGCAAAGTGTCCGGGCGACAGCCCAATCGCACTTGCGATTTCGGAAAGCGATATGTCGTCACTCAAGCGGCTGACCATGTACTCACATGCTCGACGAAGGATCGCTGGCGGAAGCCCACCGCGCCTAAGCAACTTTATCTGGCTCGCATGATTCGAAAGATTACGGGCGGCCTGCAGAGCGAGCAAGGTGACTGCAGTCTCCGAATAGAGAAGACCTTGTCGTGCTTCGCTCTCACACTCTTCGAAGATAGCCTCTGCCAGATTCCAGGTGAGGTGGTCGTCATACTCCCAGGTCTCGATAAACTCCAGCGTACTGAGATGCCCGAGTTCAGCAACTCTCAGGAGATAGGCGGGTTCAAACTCCATTGCGAGAAAGCGGTAGTTCGATTTCTCTTGGATTCTGAATTCCACGCCCGTTCCGGGCGGCAATACGAGGCCATAGCGCGGTCTATTTTTGTAAGCCCAAAACCGCTTGCCCGATTTGGCTTCGGCTTCGGCAACGCCAGAATTCCACGAGAAATGCAGCTCGAACAAACGCGTTCGGACTTCGGCCGCGCCTGAGACCTTTATGATCGCGTGAGTCGCCGCAGTTCCGCCCGCCCATCTGATCATCTTTGAGTGGGCGACACTTCCTTTCACATCGGACCACAAAGTATCCTGATGGCCCGGGCCACTGAACATGGCTACAGGAGGATCGAGTCGCGCTCCAGCAACGGGCGGATCTGTCGGATGCATCCTAATCCTCGGACATGCACCTAGCGTAGCCGTCTTTTCGCTTCGTGATTTCCGTACAGCATCGACGTCGACTTTTAATCATATCCGTTGCACTGACTTCTTGGATATCAAGTTCGCACGGCAGTTTCCGAACAGGCGGAGATCTTCTTCGGCCGCCGCGCGACCAGGTGGCTGCGGGACACGCCGCTATCGCCACTGCCGCACATGCTCGATCAAAGCGCGCATTTTGGGCGCCATGTTGCGACGCTGAGGGAAGTAGAGAAAAAAGCCGGGAAACGGCGGTAGGAATTCTTCTAGTAGCGGGACGAGTTCGCCCGTCTTCACGAATGGATGGAAGGTTTCCTCCGTCGCAAAGGTGATACCCGCCCCGCAGAGTGCCGCGCGAAGCATCAAGCGCAAGTCGTTCGTGGTGATCTGGGGTTCGACCGCCAGGTCGAAGGGAATGCCGTTCTCTTCAAACTCCCAGCGGTAGGGCGCGACGTGCGGCGCAGGGCGCCAGCCGATGCAGCGATGATGGACCAGTTCGCGTGGATGCGTCGGCGCGCCGTGGGCTGCGAGATAGGCGGGAGCTGCCACGACTGCTTCGCGCTGATCGCCTGTCAGGGGAACCGCGATCATGTCTTGCTCGATCACTTCGCCCAACCTGACGCCCGCATCGTAGCCGGCGGCGACGATATCGAACTCTTCGTCCGTGACCGTGACATCGATCGTGACACCAGGATGAGCCGCGGCGAAGGATGCGATGAGGGGGCCTGAAAGGAACCGCTCGGCAATCGAGGTGACGGCGATGCGCAGCAGCCCGCGTGGCGCATTCTCTGCGGCCACGTAGTCAAGCGCCGTGGCGATATCCGAGATGGGTTGGGACAGTGCCTCGCGCAGACGCTCCCCAGCTTCCGTCAGGCGCGCCGAGCGGGTCGTGCGCGTGACGAGGCTCGTGCCAAAGGCATCTTCAAGCCGCCGCACTCCCTGGCTGACAGCCGAACGGGTCACGCCCAGGCGATCGGCGGCAGCACGGAAGTTGTGTTCTTCCGCGACGGCGAGGAAGAGCGGCAGCAGGTTGAGGTCAATCTTCATTGTCCAGCGCTGCTAACCATCCAGTCAAACACTCGATAGATACCAGCAACAGCGACGAACGTCCATCTTGGCTCCGAATGCGAGCAGGGAGCACGATATGGACAAGGTTATTCTAATCACCGGCGCCTCCAGCGGGATCGGCGAGGGCATCGCCAGAGAGCTTGGCGGAGCCGGTGCAAAGGTGCTGCTGGGCGCCCGCCGGCTGAACCGCATCGAAGCCATCGCCGGTAACATCACAGGAGCCGGCGGGATCGCCCAAACCCGGCTGCTCGACGTGACCGACCGCCATTCCATGACCGGCTTCGCTCAGGCGGCGATGGAAGAGTGGGGGCGCATCGACGTTCTCATAAACAATGCAGGCGTGATGCCGCTCTCGCCGCTTGCCGCCGGCAAGCTGGACGAATGGGAGCGCATGGTCGATGTCAACATCAAGGGCGTGCTCTGGGGCATCGGCGCTGTCTTGCCGATCATGGAGGCGCAGGGCAGCGGCCAGATCATCAATATCGGCTCCATCGGCGCGCTCGCGGTCGTGCCGACGGCCGCCGTTTATTGTGCAACGAAGTTCGCGGTTCGCGCGATCTCGGACGGGTTGCGTCAGGAGAGCACGAACATCCGCGTCACCTGCGTCAACCCCGGCGTCGTGGAGAGTGAACTCGCCTCGACCATCACCCATGCGGAGACCGTGGCTGTGATGGAACGCTATCGGGCGATCGCGCTTCAGCCCGCCGACATCGCGCGCGCTGTCCGGCAACTGATCGAGGCTCCGCCGAGCGTGGACACAACCGAAATTACCATCCGACCGACCGCATCGAGCAACTGATGCCGGACGAGCCGCCGGATTCCAACATCGAGGCGCGGAATGAAGCCTCCGTGCGTAAGGCTTTCGAGGGATGGACTGCGGGCGGCAACGTCTTTGCCGACCTCCTGGCCCCCGATGTGACATGGACAATCCATGGCTCCGGCCCCGTTGCCGGCACCTATCGCGGCCTCAAGGATTTCGTCGACCGTGCCTCGGTCCCCCTCGTGAGCCGTCTCGCGACTCCGCTCAAGCCTGTCGTGCACCACATCTGGGCCAGAGGCGACAGGGTCATCATCCGCTTCGACGCTTCGGCCACCACGACCTCGGGAGCGCCGTACCGCAATCGGTTCGTGTGGATATTCAAGATGAAGGACGGGTCTGTCGTCGAGGCTGAAGCCTTTCTCGATCTCGTCGCCTATCAGCAGGTCGTCGACAACAACGAGCCGCGCCAGCAATAGGCGGCCATAATGAACCTCGCCTGGGCCAGTCGCTTCGTGTCCTCCGACGCGGAGCGGCCGCCCGGTCCCAACTCAACACACACGTATGAAATGAGGAGTTCGGCCATGCAGCGCGCCTTTGCAGCCATGATCGCGACAACGCTCCTGATCGCACCCGTGCGGGCCGAGGAAACAGAATTGAAAGCCAATCACCACCCCTATGTCGGCCTCTGGGTTACGCAGAACGGCCACATCCGTCACGAACTTCTGCCGAACGGCCGCTACGTTGAAGCGCGAGGGACGCGCGAGCGTGCCTACGAGGGGCGTTACGAAGTGACCGGCACGCACATCGAATATTGGGATGATACTGGCTTCACCGCTGACGGCGAATTCATCGACGATGTTCTGCATCACGCCGGGATGATCCTCTATCGCCGGTAACGCAGGGGCTCATCCGTTGCGCAACGCTCACGACGATCCCGAAAGCGGTCGTCCGTTTAAGCCTTTAGGGCACAATTGCGAGATCGTGTGGCTGCCGGCTACGAAGCTTTGCCATTCCGCCAGGCATCGCGCTCGGCGAAGATGCGCGAGACCTCGGCCATGTTCTCGCTTCCCCAAGTGCACAGCGGCACGAGCGCTTCAGCGAGGCTGCGGCCAAGCGGGGTGAGCGCGTAATCCAGGCGCGGCGGGACTTCCTTATAGTCGGTCCGTTTGACGACATCGTCGGCCTCCAGTTCCTTCAGTTGCTGGATCAGCACCTTGTCGCTGACGCCACGGACGGCCCGCTTCAACTCGCCGTAACGGTTCGGACCACAGAGGGCTAGGCCGCAGGCCCACGTCAGCAGAGTGACAATCTGGCAGTGCAAGACCCGACGATGGTCTATCCTCGGCGGTATCACGAGGCCGTCTATGGGCGGCGGTATCGGCGTCCGGAATGGCCGGACGAGCAATCCAGGCCGATCGGCGGCATTCGGCTGTGATTTCAGTTCGCGGGAGGGGGTGACATTTGAAATTGCGCGCTACACCAACGGCGCAAGTTCGGTCGATAATATCGACCACGGCACCGGCAACAGCGTCGGCACGGCGACCGCGCAACACGGATATTGACCCCAAAAGCCGATGCCGAGAAATTGGGGCAACGCCTGGCTAGACCAGTTCGTAAAGAACATCGGCAACGCCAGCGCGATCCAACCGTTCGAGCTATACGTTCGGCATCGACTGAGCTGATCGACATGAACTGTTTTTCCCGGGAACTGCTCGAGCAGTGGATCAGGGATGCTCACGCAGTGTCCGTGCGCTCCTTCACGGTCGCCGAGAACATTCTTCGAGGCCAAGAGCGCGCACTAGAAGCGGATCCAGCGAAACTTTCGTTCCTGCAAGCTGAAAAGCCGAGCGGGCAGCCGAATTAGGCGCACATCATGGCAGGCAACGATACAGCAACTCTCGTCGTCGCTCTATCGGCGCAATTGACCCGCTTTGAGCGGGACGGGACATGAAGCGGGCCGGCGATATTGCCGACAGAATGCAACGCCTTCGGGATCATTCTCCTCGAACCACGTCTCGGCGGCGTCCTGGTTCAAAACCATTCTCGCCGAATCCTCTCGTGAAGGCCCATGATGTCATCGCGAGTACTTCTTCTGGCGCTCTCTTCGTTGACACTATGCTTTAAACCTCACGACTTCTTCAACGTAACCGCGACGCATCCAGTACGGGTATCGCTCAACTCGCAATGTGTTGCCACTGTAGAGATCACGAACGGTAAACGGATTGTCTTCGTGATTGATCGATAAAAGGACGCCGCATCGCTTCTCAATGAAACGCCAATACGTTGTTGCAGTTGCGCGGTCGATTTCAGTGAGCGAGTCTGCATTAAGCACAACATCGAAATGCCCCTCCAACTCGGTCAGGACTCTATCTGGTACGATTTGAAATCCGTCGCGTTTTTCACCATGGAGGCGAACGGTACTCTCGCCTAGCGTAGTTCCGAGGAAATGGGCTTGTGCAACATTCGACAGCGGGATGTCTATTCCAACGTAATCCCCAACCCCGAACAGCTTGAGATAAAACGCTGTACGACCGAGGCCGGGGCCTATCTCCAGTACCCGAGGAGTTGTCGCGAGGTTGACCGCACGCCATGCTTGATAGATCGCCTGAATAGTCCGGTAACTCACAATGCCGCGTGATGTGGCTAGACCTACCTCGCCGGCATAAGGATTAGGGAAGGCCACGCGTACACCGAAATGATCGTCTAGCTTCGAAAGGATATTTTCAATACCTGGATCCAGGTCGCTGTGGTGACCATAGTTCTCTGGGTTCGCGAGACGGATCGCACCAACGGATTCGGCGAGCCTGCGTAGGTTGTCGTAGAGCCATTCTGACGTCTTAACCAGTGCAGAGGCCGGGTCCGTTCTGCCTTCTACAAACAACATTAGTTCGTCGAAACCGTAGCACAACATTGAATGAGTTGGGTTGTGCAGCATCTCGCCGACGACGTTAACGTCGCCGTCTAATAAGGTCGAATGTTCCTTGTGTTTTATCTCGGCGAGAGGACCCTCCCACATCGAAGTCGGGGATCCTTTATCTCCCGTGGCTATCGCGGCGCGATAGGACCGGATGATGCGCTCTATGAAATCCGTGCTCGAACGGTGTTGCGACTGTCCCGATGTTGCAATGACAGACGCCGAATGCTCGCGAGGGCGGTGACGCAGCCAGCACAGTTTGAGTTCATCCTCCAACTGAGTGACTCTAGTTTGTAGGTCATCGCGAGTGATTTTGAGGCGCGAACATTCAGACTCAAGCACTGCAACCCGAGTAAGCAGGTCGTTTCGGTGCTGTCTTAGCCTCCGTATAGGAGGGGCTGCGGCGCTGATGAGATTTTTGAGGGTATCGCTCATGACGGCGCGAACCTATCCGCCATAACCGCCCTGAGCAAGCGGACCAAAGTACCGCAGGGATCATTGGCCAACGTAGCAGCGGCCCAAGCACCAAGAAGCGGGAAGTCATCTGGGGCGGCAGGATCATGGGCGCAATTGCTTTTCGGTCAGACAATCCGTCTCGGCGCTTTAAGAGTTCGACATGCATGGCGAGTGATACATTTTCGTCAGTCAACGTCGCAGGTTTGCCGCGCTTTCGTGGTGGCACACTGAAGCCGGGAACATGATCCCTAGGCCAAATGCCACGCGAGTTTGGACCAAGCAATCGCGGTTTTGACAGGATCGAATTCAAACGCGTCTGTGGGATCGAGTTTGTAGTGAACAAACGGCGCCCTCATTTTTTCGTCGTGCAGCTTGCAAAGCTCGTCGTCGGTCGGTTCTGTCAGCACGGTCCATTCAGGGATAGGCTCCGCTAAAGCCCCTTTGTATATCTTTCGTGCACCTGCCTTTGGCATGATCTAATCCTGCACACTTAAAGCTAGTGGACGGTGCCGCTCGAACGCTCAGGGGGAGTTCCTTGCCCCCCGCGACTGCAAGGCCGCTCCCGATTGCTTCGCACCGTCAGGCCAGAGTTCAAACGTCAATTGGATACCCGAGGGCATCGTGAGACTTAGCACCGGCCACCCGGTGAAGACCGAGGCTCCGACCTCCCATTTCACAATAGGCAAGTGTGCGTCTCCACCAAGAACGCCGACCTTGGGAGGATTTGGACCGGGCAGGGTCACAGCGAGCGCAAGCATCCCACGCGTCAAGTAGGCGTCATCGCTCCGACGCCCTCAAGTTTCGCCGCCCGCTCGTCAACTAGTTCGACGCCCTTTTTCCGGGCTCACCCTCGCAAATATCTCGCCCACGACGCTCCCCCCTGTGGTTAAAATGGTTTGGTTAGTTGCTTTGGGTGAGTCGAAACCGAAAAATACTGAAATTATTGGCTTTTTGGCCTTGACTGGCGGAAGGGGTGGGATTCGAACCCACGGTACCCTTGCGGGCACGCCGGTTTTCAAGACCGGTGCCTTAAACCACTCGGCCACCCTTCCAGATCAGTAATTTCAATCACTTACCGTAAGGTCTGATCGAACGCAATGCGAACGTGGACCCAAGTTGGACCCAAGGCAGCTTATTTCCCAAGAAAACCCGATGCGATTGCCGCGATCGCGGCCGCGACTGACTGATTGGCCTTCTTCGACCGCTTCCGCTTGGCGTAGTTCCGAAGCAGGACCGCCGGGTCGTCACCAATGCGCTGAGCCACCGTATGAACCGGGATGCCGGCATCGAGGAGGGCGGTTGAATGGATGCCGCGCAGGTCGTGAAACCGCGTCTTGGCGAAGCTGGGCAGTTCGGCCTTGCGGGCTTGCTCCCTGAGATGGTCTGCCCGGCGGGCGAACTCCTTGGAGAAGTTGCGCGGGTTGCGCGGCTTGGTGAAATCGAAGTCCTCGCCCGGTTCAGGGACCGCCGGGAACATCAGGGCGCCGGCAGGCAGCTTGATCAGGGAAAGGTCGACGTGAGGGCCGTCAGGGATGCCGGCAATAATCCGCTGATGCCGTTCCTTCTCCTTGAGCAGCATGGTTAGGGTCGCATCATCAAGCTCGATGGTGCGCAGCCCGCGCTTGGTCTTGGGCGGCTTGAGCCTGAGGCCGAACTTCTTGGTCTGTTCCCATGCGCGCTCTATCCGGAGCGTCTTTTTGTCGATATCGAGATTGATCCAGCGAAGCGCCAAGAGCTCGTTGCGGCGCGCGCCAGTGGCAGCGGCGAGCACGACCACGGGGTACAGGCTGGACCGCTCAAAGCCGGCGATGAGTCGGGCCAACTCGACGTCGTCCAGGCCCTCGCCGATGTCATCAGCATCGGCCTCTTCGTCATCGAGGATCTGCTCTTGGGGATTCGGGACTTGCTCGACGCGTCGCATGGGATTGGCGAGGATCAGACCCTTTCGCTCCGCGGTCGACAGACAGGAATTTAGCACGACGTGCACATGGTGCAGCGTCATCGGAGCGATTTGACGATCGCCGCTCTCATCGACGAGCTCATCGAGATGAGTGTAGAGGCGGTCAACCTCCGTTGCTTGAAGCTTCTGGAGGCGGATCGCGCCAAGCTTAGGTTTCACGTGCACCCGCAGCAGTTCTTCGTACCGCTCCAAGGTCTTTTGGCCGACCTTCTTCTTCCGGCGGCCCGGCGCGCCGGCCGCGATCCACGTGTCGATCCATTGCCCAACCGTAAGCTTGCTGGGCTCGACATGGTCGCCGGTATCGCCCTCCCGAAGGAGGCGCCTAAGTTCCTTGCGAGCGTCGGTGAGTTTGCCCTTGAACGTCTTCGTGAAGCGCCGGCCGTCGACACGATAGCGCAATCTGTAAACGTCCTCACCACGCTGATCGATGCTGCCGTCTCCGTAGGAGCGCTTTGAATGACGGGCATTTTTGTCGGTCATTGTGCGGTCTCCTCGGCGAATGCGTGCGCGATCCGCGTGAGAGTTGCATGGTCAGTGCTAAGCTGAATGCGGACAGCGGGAAGCAGATCCGCCCGCTGCTGTTTTGCCTCAAAGCTCGAGACCATTGTGCCTCGGGCATAGTAGATCGCGGCGTACCAATTCAGATGAGGCAATGAATGTTGAGGGAATAGCGGGCCTTGGTGGACCGAAATACCGTCAATCTTCTTTAGCAATTCTGGATTCGTGAGTAGCATCGCGACCGCTTCCTGGAGCGTTGTCGCGCCGGTTAGTCGACACTTCTTCACGTCCGTCGGACGAGCTTCGCAGAGAAGCCGAACCTTATCGTCAGTCTCTTGAAGGCTGTCAGCGCACAGCAGCGCCAACAGCAGAGCCGCGAGATTGTGAGCCTCGAGCGGCGCACCACTACCGGGGCCGCGTCCAGGCTTGGCATTTAGCACACCCAGCTGAACAAGCGCCCGTTGCCGGCTGTAGAGCGCGTCGGCGGAAATACCGATAATCTCTGAGAGCTTGGGAAGGAAGGCTTTGAGACTGGACATAACCACAGGCTACAAGCCGGAATAGTAGTTGTCCAGCAACACTATTGTGGATACGGGCAAATCAGTTTACGAATAGTGCCATCGCAACACTATTCGGAGGACTGCTTGTGACGCAGGCTGAAATCAAGGAATTGCTCGATAGGTTCACCATCACGCCAGACGAACTGCATAGATCACGCATCTTTCCACTAACGCGAAGCGGCGTTTACGAAGCCATCCGGCGAGGTGAGATCCAGGTGATCGAGTTCGGGAAAAAGAAGGCCATCCTGACGGCGCCGCTTAGGGAAAAGTTGGGCCTGCGATGAGCGGCGATCGATATCAGCCCATTTCCCTCGGCTACATGATCCTCGGGACGATCGAGCGAATTCCCCGAAAATGGGTCGCCCGCGGTCCTGACGCGGCGGTCATCGGCGTCCACAAGACCCGGCGTGGCGCCGTCGATGCCATCCTGGCGCAACACCTCATGAACCCGAACATCGCGCTGCAATGGGCCGCACCGGCCTCTTTTGCAGTGCACTAAGGAGGACGAAAGACGATGCCAGAAATGAAAAACCCCGCCGCGGCGAACGGCAGGGCAAATCGCACAGTTCAGGGCTGGTTGGCTCCTGGAACTTCCAAATACGACGACGGCGAATCGGTTGCAAGCACCTTCCGTGTCGAGGTGCGCAAATGAGCTTCGATTGGGACACCGGCGACAGCGTCGTTCTGTCGGAGCAGCGGGCCGTCGCGGTCTACCGGAACGAGCGCGGCGATGCCGTGATTCGTCAGAAGAACCCAGACGGCAAGGATCGCCTCATCAGCGTCCGGCCAAACTACGCCGTCGACCTCGGCAGCGCGATTTTGCGTGAAGCCGGAGAGCACCGGTACAGGATCGTCGATGTCGGATTCGACGAGAACGAGTTGATCGCCGATGGCATGCACGTGCCAAAGGCGACACGCGACAAGTTCGACACGGCCGCAGTTATTCGCGGAGCCCCCTTCGACTGGAACGAGGAGGCCGTTGCCATTCCCCGCCAGACCGCGATCGCCGTTCACCTCGGCAAAAACTTCGCCGACGTCGTGATCCGCCAGCAAGGCGAGAACGGTGCCCCGGATACCGTCATCGAGGTCGTGCGCCGAAACTGTCTCAATCTCGTCGCGGCCATATTGCGCGAGTCCGGCGAGCACCGATTCAAAATCATGGAGTTGCCCGACGACGTGATCATTGGGCGCGACGGCAACCGCATGCACATTCCGAAAGGCATCGCCGCAAAATTGGAGGCCATGGAAAACGAGCGGCTCGCAGAGGTGCTGAAATGAGCGCCGGCACCAAGAAAAAAACCGCCCCCGGTCGGATCTCCGGAGGCGGTCTTGCTGACCCTAAGACCAGCGGATGTGCACGGGCAAAAGACTACACTACTGCGGAATCAGAGGCCAGCGTTTGCGACGGCCAGCGACTGCTGGGTTTCCTGGTTGATGAGCCCCGACAGGTTGCTGCGCTCACCTCCGACCGGATGCTGATCGGCCTATTCCCCGATCGCAGGGCGGCCACCCGCGCCATTCAAACCCATCACCAGACGGCTCGCCGGGCCGCCTGACGTACCCGCGTGCGACTCGCGCGGTGTGCGCGGGCATAGGTCGAAACCTCATCAGGCGATGACCGTTTGGAGCGAGAAACCTCATCCGGGGCGCGACCTGGAGGGACCGAACCCGGTGATGAACCGGCGATGACGATAGAGGGCCGGTCGGTGACCGGCTCAGGAGAGGGCAACGGCTGGCGCCGACCCTCAGATAGGCGCGAAGCGATCGGATCCGCGACGCGCCAACGTCCCGTTGCGATGCAAGTGCACGTAAAGCCGACAACGTAACCCCGGCTGACCTGATCAAGGTTGTGTTGATCCGACTATGTCTCCGAGAAGCCTCGTCTCGAAGGTAAGAGGAAACATAGCTTGTCCGGCGACGGGCAAGCTACGCCCCACTCCAAGCTCTGAACTCAAGGTAAGGGACGAAAACAAGAGGATCAGCGGAGAGATGGTGAAAGATGACGCGAGACCGTGAAGCAAGAAAGGATCGACACTGTCCATTGTGGATAGAGGGCGCGGTCGCGTCGTCGACGAGATGCTCTACTGATCGAGTCCAGTGATCGTTGATAGGTTTTCTTCAGATCGTTGACGACGCGGCCCCGTAGGATTCATAACCAACCGGTCGTGACAAAAGCCGTGCGCAGCCTGCTCGGAAATCTCGCGCTTGTCAGGTTGCAGCCGAAGCGAAACAGGCCCGAAAAAACGGTCAACCTACTGAAAACGCTACATCCGACATCAACGATCGTTCAACGACTTGACCGGGATCGTTCCACGACACGTCAACGATCGTTCCACGACCGAGGAGGGAATCGTTGCAGCAAGTCGGCGAGAACTCAGAGAAAGGTCGGCGAGAGCTCGGAGAAGAGTCGCAAGAAAAGGGCGACACTCGGCGGGAGAAAGTCCGCGAAAACCACAATGATTTCAGGGTCGGCGTGTCCGATCGGCATCAATTCGGCAATAGCCAAACGGATGCTGTCCAGAAGCCAGGAGCCGAAGTAATGACGCCGCGGCTCACCCAGATTTGCGCCGATCTCGGCATCCAGATCATCCCGACGACAAAACGTCGGGGGGTGGGGGAGACTTGCGCCGTGCGGACGATGGAGAGGATTCTCGCCGAGTACGGCCCCGCGCACCTCACCATCGTGCTGCGGTCCATCGTCGAGACCGAGAATAACGGTCTTGAGCTCGTCGCGCCGACAATGTGGGCGATCTCGGATATCGTGCTGGCGCACCCCACATGGACCGCAACCACGGACTGGCTGGACGCGATGGACCGCGCCGACCTCTCGGACATGCGGGCCCGTGCCAAGGCCAACAGACGGGCCGCGCAGCCGCGGCCGGCGATCGCGACGATGTTGTACGCGCACTTGAGCCAGACCTTCGACCTCAATGACCAAGGAAAGCTGCTATGACATCGGATATCGTTCGAGCTCGCTTCATTGAAGCCACCGACACCGAGCGCCGCATGCCGCGCGGGGGCGTGGCCGGTAAATCCGGCTACTGGCCTGGGTATGTTCATAGCTTCGAGGACATGAACGGGTGGGGCACCAAGCGGCTCGCCGAAGAGCGCGAAATGCGGATGCGGCGGATCCCGCCCTCGGCGGCCGCGATCAGCCGATACATCGAGGTCCTCACGTGGACCGCCGCAATTATCCAGGACGAGGACTGCCGTCGGCTGGTCTGGGTCTGGGCCAGATGCCAGACGTCCAACCTCTCATTCGCGAAGTGGTGCCGGGATGTCGGTCTGGTGAAAATGACAGCCTACCGCCGTCTCGGCGCGGTCTTTCAGGCTATTTCCACAAATCTTAGCAACAACAAGGTCTTGTTGCGTAATCCGGATGAAATTTGGATGTTACCGAAACACCCGGTTTTGGGTAATTCTACGAATACGCTGGCGATAGATGACGACAGCCCGCCGCCTCCCAACAAAACGTTCGCGATCTTCGATGGCGATAGGCCCGTTGACACGCTCAACTCGCCGCAGGCCATAGCATTGTTCGCGAAGTTCTTGGCGAAGACCAACCGGCGCCGGCGTAGGGAACGAGAGCGCCGCCGCAAGCTGGGCCTGGAAGAGAGTGCGGCCTGAGCAGGCTTCAGCTTGAACGTATCACTGCGCCCGCCGGCACCCGCCGCGCGGGCGTTTTCGTTTTGGGTATGTGAGATGGAATACGCAGCGACTAGGGCCGCTTGTGGCCAACGCAAGCGGCCCTTTCTTTTTGGCGTGGGGTAGGGGGTCTTGGGTCCTTCCCCGCGTCCCAAGCATCGCAGGTCAGTCCATCCCGGGATTTTTCCAGTCGATCAGGTCAGATTTCACGGTTAACGATGTTAACGGCAGCCGTTTCAGACGTTAACGCCCCGCCGCGGGCCGTAATGCTCAGCATTGCCGAGATCGCGAAGCGTGACGGTGTGTCGAAGCCGGCGATCTCGCGCAAGGTCAAGCAGCTCGTCGACCAGCACGGCCTCGTTGTCGAGCGCGACGGGCAGGGGCGTGTGTCCGCGGTGAACGTCGCCCAGTTCGATGAGCTTCGTGGCCGCTACGGCGATCCGTCGAAGGCGCAGGCGACGGCCGCCGCTTCGTCGACCGCTTCCGTGAAGTCCAGCGAGACCTATGACGAAGGGCTCCGGCAGAAGATCTGGATCGATGCCGAGCGTGCGCGCATCCGTCTCGCCCAGGACAAGGGCGAGCTGGTCGAGGCGGCGGAGCTCGCGGCGGCGCTCAGCGAGTGCGGCGGCGCGATCACGCGTGTGGTCGACCGCCTGTTGAGCCATTGCGACGAGATGGCAGCGGCCGTCGGCAAGGATGGCGTGCATGGCTTGCGTGTCTTGGTGAAGAAGATCTCGTTCGATCTCAAGACCGAAATCGCCGACGCCCTGGAATCCGTCGCCGTCAACTCCAAGCGCGGCCACACCGGCGCCGGCACCGAGGCATCAGCATGAACGCGCCGGCGCTGAATGTGCCTGCCTATCGCAACGCGCGTGAGCTGGTCGCTCGCTCGCTCGGCGATTCCATCCGTCCCCCAGTGCCGGTGCCGTTCTCGAAGTGGCTGACAGAAAATCTGGTGCTGGTCGACGGTGAGCACGCCGGCGAGCTCTGGAGCGCCGATGGCGCGCCGTACCTGCCTGAGATCGCCGACTGTCTGTCCGACGACCATCCCTGCAACTTGGTCACAGTCCGTAAGGCACAGCAGACCGGCGCCTCGATCCTGGCGCTCGGCTGGTGCCTGTACATCGCCGATCGCGAGCCGGCGAACATCCTCTACGGCATGCCGAACATCGACGCGCTGCGCGATCTCAATTCGCAGAAGCTGCAGCCGCTGATCGATGCCTGGCACAAGAAGATCAAGCGGACCGTGATCCTGCCGCAGACCTCACGCTCCTCTGCCGGGTCAACCACCTATGAGAAGAAATTCTCCGGCGGCTACCTCGCGCTTGCCAACGCCAACGCGGTGATGGATCTGTCGTCGAAGACGGTCCGCAAGGGCGTGAAGGACGAAGTGTCGAAGTGGCAGGACATTCCCGGGTATGGCGATCCCGAGGATTTGTTCTTTGGCCGCTTCACAGCGTTCCGGCGTACCAAGAGCTGGAAGATCCTCGAGATCTCGACACCCGAAGTCGACAGCGGCGATGAGCTCGGCGAGGGCGACGGCCATTGCCGTATCGACCGTTCGTTCCGCCGATCCGATCAGCGTTTCTGGAACTGCATCTGTCCGGAGTGCCGGCAGCCGTTCGTGCACCAGGATGAATTCCTCCGGGTCGACGACAAGCATCCGCACAGGACCAAATACGAATGCCGGTGCGGGCATCTGATCACCGAGTCCGAGCGCGTGATCGCCATCAAGCCATCGTCCGGCGCTCGCTGGGTCGCGAAGCATCCCGAGGTGACCGATCACCCGGGCTTTCACATCGATGCGTTCATCTCGATGATGATGAGCTATGAGGCGATCGCGGAGGACCGCCTTGGCGCGAAATCCGAAATCGAGAAGAAGGCCTATAACAACCTGGTGCTGGCGCTGCCGCACAAGTATCGCGGCGACGCGCCGGATCACGAGAAACTGCTGGCGCGCGTCGAGAAGCATCTCAAGCGCGGCCATGTGCCACCTCAGGGCTTGATCCTGGTCGCCTTCGCCGACGTGCAGATGCGCGGCCTCTGGCTCGAGGTGATGGCGATTGCGCCGAACCGCGAGACCTGGTGCGTCGAGGCGCTGTACATCGACGGGGATACGTCGCAGGCGACCGGCGCCGTCTTCCAGCAGTTGAAGAAGGAAACCATCGATCGGGAGTTTCCGGACGCCTTCGGTCGCATGCGCAAGATCGATGCGCTCGGCATCGATTCCGGTTTCCGTGCGAACGTCGTCTATGCCTTCGCGCGCGCCAACCAGCGGCCGCATCCGGACACCGGGCGCGACCTGATCCTGGCGACGAAGGGACTTCCCGGATGGGGGCGCCCAGCCCTTGGTCAGCCGACGCTGGTCGATATCGACCTCGACGGCAAGAAGATCCGCCAGGGCGCCAAGGTCTGGGGTATCGGAACGTGGCCGCTCAAGGCCTCGTTCTACAGCGACCTGCGGCAGGAGATTCCGGGGCCGCCGGCCGAGCCGATCGCGCCCGACAGCTACTGCCATTTCGGCGACTGGTGCGACGAGGTCTACTTCAAGCAACTGACCGGCGAGCAGCTCGAGGATGTGAAGTATCGCGGCCGGACCGTCACCCAGCAATGGGTGAAGATCCGGGAAAACCACTTCCACGATTGCCGCGTCGGCAACATGGCGCTGGCCGAATATCTCGGCGTGTCCTCGACCACGCCGGAGCAATGGGCGGCGCTGGCGATTGCGCGCGGCTTGCCGCCCGAGTTGTCCGAACCGTCATTGTTCACGCCGCGCGCGGCCGCGCCGGCGATCGACGCCAAGGATGCTCAGGCTGCGATCGCCAGGCGCAAGGCGGAGGAACGAGGCGAGCAGCAAGAGCCCAGCGACACCACGCAAGGCTGGCTCGATGGCTATGAGGTGAAGTTCTGATGGCAGCCCTGACGCAAGCCGATGTCGATCGGCTCAAGAAAGCAATCGCTAAAGGCGTGCAGCGTGTCGAGTACGATTCCGGCGCAGTCACCTATCAGTCGATCGACCAGATGCTGAAGGCGCTGGCGTTCGCCGAGGCCGATCTGGCTGGCACGTCGTCGACGCGCAACACGCCGTCGACCCTGGCTGTCTTCGGGCGGGACTGATGGATCTCAATCTCCTCGAGCGCGGTCTCGCCGCGGCGTTCCCTGAGTGGGGCTTGCGGCGACTGCATGCCAAGGCGAGCCTCGAGCAGGCGCGGATGTCCGCGCGCGCTTATGACGCGGCTCGCCGCGATCGTCGCACCGAGGGCTGGCGCGTAACAGGTTCCTCGGCGAACGCCGAACTGGCGCCGGCGCTCAAGACCATCGTGGCGCGGTCTCGGGATCTGTGCCGGAACAACGAATGGGCCATCAACGGCAAGCGCAAATGGAAGGCGCACCTGATCGGTCCCGGCATCGTCCCGCGCGCAGCTGTCAAGGGCAAGCGCGCGAAGCAGGTCGCACAGGATGCCTTCAACGCCTTTGCCGACAACTGCGATCCGGAGGGACTAACCGACTACTATGGCATCCAGGCGTCTCTGATCGGCGAAGTGTTCGAGGGCGGCGCCGCGTTCCTCCGCTGGTATCCTCGGCCGTCCGACATGGGGCTCAAGGTCCCGTTGCAATGCGAGGTGCTCGAGCACGATTTCCTCGACACCACGAAAACCGAGATCCTCGACAACGGCCGCGGCAACGTCGTGATTCACGGCGTCGAATATGACAGCTATGGCCGGCGCGTCGCCTATTGGCTGTTCCCGACGCATCCGGGCGAGGTCTCCATGATCCGCCGCGCCAACTTCAAATCGGAGCGCGTGCCGGCGGAATTCTGCGACCACGTGTTCCGCGTCGATCGTGCAGGCCAGGTGACCGGCGTGCCATGGCTGGCGTCGAGCATGTTGCGCTTTCGCGATGTCGCCGACGCGGAGGAAGCCGATCTCGTCCGCCGCAAGATCGCGGCGTGCTTCACCGTATTCGTGCGGCGCGGCGGCACGGCGATGACAGGTGTGGCGCAAGCCGCCGATCAATCGAGCGACAACAAGAACCGGCGCATTGAGAAAATCTCGCCGGGCATGATCGCCTACGTCGAAGGCGAGGGCGACATCACCCCGGCCAAGCCGCCAGAGGCGCCCGACGACGGCAACATGGAGCGGCAGCAGTATGCATTCGCCGCCGGCATCGGCCTTCCGTTCGCGACGCTGACCGGCAACCTGCGGAACGTGAACTTCACATCAATGCGCGAGGGCAAGATCGATTTCTGGGCGGGGCTCGACCAGATCCAGTGGCACATGGCCGTGCCCCAGATCTGCCGGCCGGCCTGGGGCCGGGTGATGCGCGCCGCCGCCGCCCGTGGCCTGCAGGTCTCTCCGGACACGCCGGCCAAGCACGCCATGCCGAAGCGCCCCTGGGTAAATCCGGCCGATGATCTCAAGGCTGCGGCCGGCGAGCTCGCGCTCGGGCTCGAGTCCTGGGCGGAGATGGTCGCAGCGCGTGGCTACGATCCGGAGGAACTGCTCGCCGAGATCAAGGAGTGGCTGCCGAAGCTGAAAGAGGCGGGACTCAATCCCGCTGCGGCACCGGGGCTAGCCGGGTTGAGCGGGGGCGCGCCCGGGGACAAGGGCGGCCAGGATCCGGCCAAGCCTAAGGACGTCGTCACATCAGAGGAGAACGACCAGTGAAGCCCGAGAAAGCGAATGGCGCGCCCGATGGCCTGCCGATGCAAACGCGCGCCGACGTGCCGATCGCCGACGTCAGCCAGGACAGCCGGACCGTTGAGGTTGTCTTCACCACGGGCGCGTCGGTTCGCCGTATGCGCTGGACCGGTTGGGACTCGGCCGTGCCGTTCGATGAGATCCTGACCGTCTCGCGCGACGCCGTGAACCTTGACCGGCTCAATGCCGGCGGGCCGGCCCTCGACAGCCATTCGATGTGGTCGACCTATTCGCAGGTCGGTGTCGTCGACAAGGCATGGATTGCCGGCAGCGAGGGGCGGGCGCTCATTCGGTTTCCAAGCACAGGAATCGACGAAGCCGCGGACCGCATGTTCTCTATGGTGCGGGAGAAGATCATCCGGAACGTGTCCGTCGGCTATACGATCGACGAAGTGCGGACCGAGGCGCCGCAAAAGGTCACGGACGTCGAAAAGCGCATCGTGACGAAGTGGACGCCGCACGAAATCTCGTTTGTCGCGGTGCCGGCCGACGCCGGCGCCCAGGTGCGGAGCGCGGACCAAATGGCGCGCTATCCGCTCATCATTGTCCGTGATCTTCCGCCGGCGCCGGCCGGTCCGCTGTCTGCACGCGCTCGCATGCGTATGCGCCAGCTCAAATTGTCGCGCTAGCCGCGCAGTTCCTTTCCCCGCGTTCTCAGTAGCCGCCTGCGCCATCACCGGGGCCGCAGGACGAAGGCGCTTTGCCCCGGTTTCACCCTCAGAAGGAAACTTCCAGATGAAGATCCACAAATGGGCGGCGCCGGCCTTGGTCCTCGCCGTCGTCGCCATTGTTGCGTACCTGTTTAGCGACGCCGCGCATGCGGCTGTCGTTTTCGCCGATCAGCACACGCTGGTGATGGCGAACGCCGCGCTGCTCGCGCTCCGCAACCAGCACGCCGAACTCGTCCAGCGGGCCGAGGCCAAGATCGCCGAGATCAAGGATGGTATGCCGGCGGCCGATGTCACCCGCATCGAAGGCGAGCACGCCGATCTGGTTCGTCAGGCCAGCGGGGTGCAGGTGCAGATTGCGGCCGAGGAGGCGCGTTCTGCCGCTCCGCCGGCGCCGGCAGCGCATGCGTGGAGCGCTGCGGACATCGGCCGCGTCAACGCGCGTGCCTTGGCATTCGGCCTCACGGCCGCGGACTCGGTCACTGTGATCGGTGACACTGCCGTCCGGTCCGTTGAGCAGGCGACCGATCGCCTGCAGGATCTCGCCGCGCAGCGGGCTCCTGGTCGGCAGAACCCGCACGTTCGGATCACCCAGGACGAGGGCGATACCATCCGCACGGCGATCGAGGCCTCGGTTCTGTTGCGTGCCAACCCGCAGGCGATCCCGGCGAACGCGCCGGAGCGCGAGATGGCGCGCAACTATCGCGGCATGTCGCTGCTCGAGTCCGGACGGCACTTCATTGAAGAGACGCAGGGCGTGCGGCTTCGCGGCCTGTCCCGGCTCGAATTGGCCGGCGTGCTGCTCGGGCTCGGCACCCGCGGCGGCATGCACTCGACGTCTGATTTCGCCAACCTGCTGGCGAATGTCGCCTCCAAGCGTCTCCGCGCCGCCTACGCCGCGGCGCCGCAGACCTTCAAGGCCTTCTGCCGCCAGTCGAACAATCCCGACTTCAAGGCGAAATCGGTGGTGCAGCTCTCCGCCGCGCCGGCGTTCAAAAAGGTGCGGGAAGGGCAGGAGTACAGCTACGGCGGCCTGACCGACGGCGTCGAACAGTACGCGCTTTCTACCTTCGGCCGTATCGTCGCGATCACCCGCCAGTCGCTGATCAACGACGATCTGAGCGCCTTCGATCGTATTCCGACCATGGTTGGCCGCGCCGCTGCCGATCTGGAATCGTCGACCGTCTACGATATCATCCTGAACAATCCGAACATGGGCGATGGAAAAGCGCTGTTCTCTGATGAGCACGGCAACCTCATGGATGCTTCACCGATCGACGAGACCAATCTGGGCCTTGCCGACAAGGCGATCCGCGACCAGCGCGGCTTTGCCAAGAAGGGCGAGGATCGCGAGTACCTCAACCTGATGCCGCGCTTCATCCTCACGGGTACGGCGAAGCGGGTCGAAGCGCAGAAGATGGTGACGGCGGTCACGCCGTCCGCTTCCAGCGACGTCAACGTGTTCCAGAACGCGCTCGATCCCATCACGGAGGCGCGCATCCCCGGAAACAAGTGGCTGCTGGTCGCCGATCCCGCGACCGTCGACACTATCGAGTATTCGTACCTCGAGGGTGAAGAGGGCGTGTTCATCGAACAGCACCAGGGCTTCGAGGTCGACGGCATCCAGATCAAGGGCCGCCTTGACTTCGCGGCGAAGGCCATCGACTGGCGCGGCTTCGCCTACAACCCCGGCAACGGCGGCTAGTAATCCCGGCGCCGCGCAGAGGCGCGGCGCCACTCCTCACGCTTTCTCTGACACTTCAAACCCGGCCGTCGGGCCGATGGAGCAACGAGCATGAACAATTATCTCGAGGCGGGCCACACCATTGTGGTGACCGCGCTGGCCAATACCGCAAGCGGCGATTTCGTCGTCGCGGGTGCGTTCTACGGCATCGCGGTGGCGGCCGCGGCGGCCGGCACTGACCTGGTGCTGAATCGTGCAGGTGGGGTGTTCGAGCTGCCGAAGGCGACCGGCGCCGCCTGGACCAAGGGCGACCGTCTCTATTGGGATGCGGGCAGCAAGAACTTCACGACCGTGCCTGGCGCTGGCACGCGCGCGATCGGCGCGGCCTTCGCCGATGCGGGCGCCGCCGATACGATCGGCCAGGTGTGCCTCGACGGTCCTGCCGGCGGGCTGCGCGTCGTCGGTGGCCAGCTTACCACGGCGACCGCCTCCGACACTGTCGTCACCGGCCTCTCGAAGGTGCTTTCCGCGGTCGCCTCGTTTGAAAGCGATCCAGGAGATGATCCGATGCTGGTTTCCGCGCAAATCGGCGATCAGGCCGGCGCGCCCGTTGCAGGATCGATCGTCGTCAAGACCTGGAAAAACACGGGCGGCACCGACCCTACGCCCGTCGCGGCGACCACCTTCGCGAAGAAGGTCAATTGGATTGCGATCGGCCTCTAATCCGCCAACGACCGCCGGCCGCCAGTGCGCGGCCGGCGCGTCGACCATTCATTGATCCTCTCAACGGAGAAGCGACGCCATGGGCCGCGTGCAACGCATGATCGATACTCATAGACTTGCCATGGATGAAGGCCCCGACGGCGGCCATGTGCTCGGCGTCAATTCGCTGGCGGGCCTGGTCTGACGCCGATGTTGAGCTGTCGCCGAATAGTTGCGGGTCCCCTTGGGTGGCTTCGGGCCCACTCGCTTCGGCGATCTACCCTAGGCGCTCGACAAGATGCGCACGTGAGGGTGCGGGGTCGAACCGGTCGCCGAAATACTGCGTTTCGTGAGCCACCAATCCCTCACGAAATTCCATGATGCTCACGACGTAGGACGGTACCCCGTCATAGGTCAGGACGAATTCGCTTACCCAGAGGTCGCCGCCGCCAACAATGCGCCGAACGGAGAAGCGCTTCTTGTTCGGCTGCACAAATCGGCTCTCTTGAATGTTCCTGCGGCCGTGGATGCGTTCGCCCGACTGCGGATAGTCGAGCACGGCATCCTCCCGATAGATGTCATGCTCGGTTTCGAAATCGTTTGCGTCTGAAGCATTCCAATGGCGCTGGAGTTCCGCCACTATGGTTCGATCGTCCATCTCGACCTCCGATTTAGGTGGCTCTTGTCTCGTTGATCTTACGCCTCTCAAGGGGCGTCGTCCTCACTCCTTTCAGGAAGCAACGGGCCGCTATGGGCCAGAGGCGGACCTGGGACGATCATCCGCCAGATATATTCTCGTGCCGGGTAAGATCGGCTTTGGCCGCGATGTCAGACGTGGCATGCTAGAGAAGAGGATGCGGAAGCCATAGGGCACCTATGAACGAACTGTCGAAGCCATTTGAAGCCATCGTTGGAGAAAAGCTGAGCGCCATCACTTTCGTGTTGGATTACTGGCAGCTGCAATTCGACGGACCGACCATCAATGCTCTTTCGCGCCTGGAAGTAAGCGCCGGCGAAACAAGCTTGCGCGACGGGCACGACCAATTCAGAAATCTCATCTGTGATCAAATCGGGAAGATCGTTGCAAGCGTTGCGCTCCTACGCCCGAAGCCTTCACGATCACCTTTGAAGATCAATCCGCGATAAAAATCTCGCTACGGTGGGAGGATTATCGAGGTCCCGAAGCGATGATCTTCTATGGACGTAATCTATCAACGTTCACGGTTGTTCGGGCAGACAGTTAAGTCCGGGCCGCACGCGCGAATTTCCGTCACGGGTCAAGATCGGCATTTGACGCCGCGCTGAGCGGCGCCCGGTCTAACCCGGTGAGCTGACGTGGCGATCTTCAATGCGGGTTTCGGCAATGGGCCATTTTCGGACTCATGCACTGCAGCACACTGTCGAGCTATTCGATCATTTCGTCTGCACGGCCGGACATGACGGGGCGCGGAGCCCCTCAGGTCGAGATATGCGCTCGCTGCGCGAGCCCTTGGCCGAAGGAGATATTCTCGCCGGGCATCTCATAGATCAGAACGACGAGGTCGTCCGCCCTCACGCCGGCCTTCTCCACGACGAGCCGGTTCAGCGCGGCGAGCAACGCCAGGCGCTTCTCCTTCGGGCGACCGGAGATAAAGGTCAGCTCGAGGAGGACGAAGCGATCGCTGTACGTACAGCCGACGAAAGCCGGCGTGTGGACGAACTGTCCTTTCGGAAGAACGTGCGTGATGCGGAAGTAGTCCTCCGGCGGGACCGAGAGCACTTCCTCCAGTGCTGCCTGTACGGCCGTCCCGATTGCGGCGAGCTCGCTATCCTTGAACGCACCTTCGTGCACATGAATCTTGGCTACGGGCATCTCAAAAACCTCCTTCGGTTGGCAGCGGCTCCACGTACCGATAGTGGACCGCAGTCTCGATATCGGCAGTCACGTCGCTTCCTCTCACGCCGCGGCCGCCGCCGGGGAAGCCTTGATCGCCGCGATCAGTTCGGCGGTCGTCACGATCTCATGGGCATAGGTCGGCGCGTCGATGTTGACCGCCGCATGCATCGCCTCGGGCGAGCGGGCAGCGGTGGCATCGCGCACGTAGGTGACGTGATAACCAAGCTCCATGCCGATGCGGGCGGTGGCCTCCAGGCAGGTATTGGCGAGCAGACCCACGCAGATGATCTTTTCCTTGCCGTGCCGCTTCAGCAGTTGATCGAGGTCGGTATTGGGGAAGCCGCTCGAAGCCCAATGCTCCGTGCAGCAGAGATCGCCCGGCCGGAGCTTGAAATCATCGTGGAATTCGCCGCCCCACTGACCGCGGGCGAAGATCATGTTCTTCGCCGCCTGCAACTGATAGGGCGACGGATACTTCCAGTCCTTGTAGGTGTCGGGCTCCATGCGGTGATGCGGTACATGGATGATCTTGATCCCGGCCTCCCGCGCGGCGACGACGATCGCACGGAGATTGTCGAGCAGGTTCACCTGCTCGGCGACGTCCTTGACCGAAGGCCAAAGCTTGCCGTCTGGATGGAGGAAATCGTTGTAGAAATCGATGCAGAGAAGCGCCGTGATCTTGGGGTCGTAGGTGGTCGCCATGTCGAGTTCCTTCGCGAAAACGTGGCTTTGGAGACTTTCAAAAAAATAGATAATATATATAATCTATTCTAGCCAGTCACGATTGCTTGCGGGACGGCGGTTTCTTACGACCGAGGCCGGCGTAAAGTCGCGGATCTCGATCGAGTTCGGAAAGGAACAACGGACATGGGTCGCTCATCGCAGGAGCAGGCGCAGAAGAATCGGCAGAAGATCCTGAAGTGCGCGTCCCGCCTCTTCCGCGAGTTCGGTGTGGACAGCGTTTCGGTGGCCGAGGTCATGAACGCCGCTGACATGACGGTTGGCGGCTTCTACAAGCACTTCAAGTCCAAGGACGCCCTCGTCGAGCAAGTCTTCTCCCTGACCTTCGAGCAGTCATCCGCCGCCTGGCGGCAGGTCTGCGAACGCAAGTACGACGATCCGGGCGTCCGGTCGGCCGCCATCGTCGACTACTATCTGACGAAGAAAGGGGCCGATCAGGCTTGTCCGATGATCGCCTTCGCTCCTCACGTGACGGCCGAGGCCGCCGACGAGTCCTCGCGCGAGTCCTACAGGGACGGGACGGAGGCTCTGTACGCACAGTTTCTCGATCACTTGGCGAAGTCGCGCGGTACGAACGGCGCGTCGTCCGATCAGGAAGCCAAGGTTCTGTTCGCGGCCATGATCGGAGCGCGGCTTCTCTCTCAATCGGTGGGCGACACGGAATGGATCCGTTCGCTGAAGAGCGCCGTGAAGGCAGAGGCCGCCCAAGACGCAGCCTCGCTGGACTGATGGAACAAGCAGAACCTTCCTGATCCTGCAGGCGATACCGATGCGAAAATGCTATCCTCTACATCGAGGTACTCCGGACATCTATGATTTCGCCTGATTGCAGTGGCAACTTGCCACGTCGCCTTTGGGTCATAAGCGGACGTCGGTTTTTCCACTCTCTCAGGGGCGTTCCTCACCCGCTTCAGGGCAGTTACTTCGAAGGGGCATTCCTCTCCCATGGTCTCTTGCCATCGGCATCTCTGTCCCAGGGACGCGTTGTCGGCGCGCTCTTTTCCTCCGCGGCCGCTCGATTTCGATCGGCTCTGACCTGCTCGCGGTCTGATCGAGGCTCTTTGGGCGAGGGAGCGCTTTGCGCGAAGGCCTGGAATGGGGTGAGGAGCGCGATGATGATGATGATCTTGATCATCCCCGGCTTTAGCACGGATGCCGCGGGGCGTCCGATTTAGTTCGTCCCACTCTCAGGGGAATCAAACACCAATGTCCGTTTTCGACGGCATGTCCGACATCTTCGCGGAAACGTTCGGCCGCGAGGCGAACTACTTCGCGCCTGGCGCGGGCGCTGCCGTGCCGTGCACCATCATCGTCAACGAGGCCTCGCAGGAGCGCGTGGAGCTGGCGGCCAAGCCGAACGTAGCCGGCAAGCGCATTGCGGTTCGGGTCAGTGAGATCCCCGAGCCGGTCCGCGATGGCCGCTTTGTCGAGGACGACAGTGGCGCGTCCTACGTCATCGTCGGAAAGCCCGTGCTCGACGTCGCCGACCCCTCTATGTGGATCTGTAAGGTCGCCTGATGCCCGCTGATTTCGCCGGGGCCTTGCAGGCCATCAAGGATAAGTTCACCGCCGAGTGGGTGCTCGGTGGCAACCCGCGCACGCGCGTCGCCGAGGTCAATAAGGAGCCGGGCGCGCCCTGGCCGCCGAAGGGCACCGACGGGCTGCTCGCGTCGTGGCTGCTGATTGCGCCCGAGGGTTCTGGCGTTATCCATCGCGGATTCGGCAAGCCGGGCAGCCAACAGTACATCTACTATGGCCACGTCCGCATTCATGTCTACATCCCGGTGGGTGGCGGAACGGAAGACGCTTTCTTGCTTGCCATCGCTGCCGGAGAGATCTTCCGGGCGAAGAAGTTTTACGACGACGTCTCGCCTGGCTGTTACGTCCGAACCTGGGCGCCACAGGTTGATGGTGGCGGTCCCGGCGACGACGATGGCGCCTGGTTTCGGGTGACCGCAACGATCCCGTTCGACTATTACCATCGGGGGTAAGGCATGCCGGTCAAGACGAAATACGTGCCGGGCATCGAAGTGAAGCAGCTCGACAGGATCACAGTAACGCGCGTCAACGGCTCCTATTACCGCGACCGTGTGCCGCGAGGATATGCGTGGGATCTGACGTATGAGACCCGCTTTGCAGCCGCGGCTGCCAAGGATCGCGCTAGGCTCAATCTCATCCGGGCGATTGAGGCTGAGGAGGCCCGGCTTCAGCATGAATCCCTGACGTCGCTGAGCGGCCTGCTGGCGCAGCGGGACTTTTCCGATCAGGCGGCGCGGAACGTGCTTGCGAAACGCGCGGTCGATGGCGTGGACGGTGCGTCCGACGACGATATCCTGCTCTGACCTTCCGGCGCCGTGGTCACCGTCTCCTATTGGTTCTTCAGCATGCGGGCGCTCGCGGAGTTCGCCCTGCAGACGCTGCGCGACCTGTCGCCGGTCGGTTCGGGCGATGATCCGCACATCGGGCTCTATCGTGCCAGCCATCTGCTGTTTCTCAACGGTCAGGTTGTCGAGGACGCTTCGGCATGGAAGCCGGGCGATCAGCTTGGGATCTCCAACCCGGTGCCGTATGCGCGGCTAATCGAGGTGGGGATCCTGCGCATGCGAGTGTCCGGCACCGACCGCGTCTACCAGCAGGCCGAAACCATCATCCGCTCGCGCTACGGCAACGTCATCGACGTCAAGTTCACCTATATGCCGGTCCGCTTCACCAGCGCTTCGGCCGCGACGACCTTCCGCCGTATCGAGGGCAAGGACGCCGACACGCGCGCGTCCTCGCTCAAGGAGCAGCCGGCGCTGCTCATCACGCAACGGTTTGCCGCCTGAGCTTTGCGGCAACGCTTAAGTAGAAGCCCCTTCCAAACATCTGCATCAGGAGCGGACGCATGGTGACCTACCAGAGTCAGTCGAACGGCTATTACGCGTATAAATTCCAGACGGCGCTTGGCGCCCAGGCGACCGGCACCGGCGCGAAGATCTTCCGCACCACCGGCTCCGGCAATGCCGGCGCGATGACAAAGGCCGTTACCGCGAGCAACGAGGTTCGCCGCGATGGCCAGCGTTCGCGCGGTCGCCATGGCAGCCAGAAAACCTCTGGCACGGCCGGCGGAGAGCTAGCTCTCGGCGCCTACGACGATATTCTCGAGGCCATCATGCGCGGCACCTATAGCGCCGCGGATCTGACGGTCACCGAGGCGACCGCGGGCCTGACGTCGATCACCACCACGGCGAATACGATCGTGGCTGCAGCGGGCTCGTGGATCACGGCTGGCTTCAAGGTCCACGATGTCTGGCGGCTCACCAACCATGCGACCGCCGGCAATAACGGCAAGAACCTGCGCATTGTCGACGTCACGCCGTCGACGCTGACGGTCGCCGAGACCTTGGTGGCAAACGCCACGCCGGATACGGCTTTCACGCTGACGCGGCCTGGCCGCGTGCTGATCAATCCGGCCGCAGGCGCGCTCGTCGATCGCTACGCCACTTGGGAAGAGCACGAAATCGACATCGACGGTTCGGAGCTATTCACCGACGCCGTGTTCGGCAGCGGCAGGATCGCGATGACGCCGAACGGCATCATTACCTTCGAGGCGGGCTGGACCGGTACGGGGCGTTTTGAGACCAAGACCGGCGCAGCCGCGCCGTTTTTCCCGGCGCCGACTGAGAACACGGCGACACCCATGGCCGTTGTCGACGCCACCTTGCGCCTCGGCTCGACCGACCTGGTTGAGCTGACGTCGTTCGACCTGAGCTGGAATATCGGGCCGACGGCGCCCGACACCTTCGGGTCCGGCGCCCAGAAATATTCGCCGGACGTCTTCCGCGGCAACATGGCCGTGGAGATGAACCTGGCCATGTTGCGCAAGGATCTGGCCTACGTGCAAAGCTTCGCCAACGAGGAGGTGCTCTCGCTGCACGTTCTCGCGGTCGACAACGAGGCCGAGCCCAAGGATTTCATCGCCTTCAGCGTGCCGAACTTCACGCTTGCCGGCGTCGACAAGTCGGCGCTCAACAAGGAGGGCGGCGCCCGCACGCAGACCATCCGCGTGCCGGCCGATCTGGTCGGTAAGGACACCCGCGGCAGCGCCTACGACCCGACCATGCTCAAGATCCAGGTCTCCAATGCCAGTTAGGGACATTACGGATAGATCGATCATGTCCGCTTAGCTTCGAGAAGCGTCGCAAAACCACACACGTCCGCATCTGCGCGATTGCAGCCGAAAGTTGATTTCCCGTGGCGGAAAGCCCCGCTCTCGGTGTAGCATCGCTTGTCCTCAGAGTGCGGGGAGTGGCAGATGGCATCTGCAGAGTACTGGCCGGTTTTGTCACCCATATTGGGCGCGTTCGTCGGCGCAACCGTGGTGGTATTTTCCAGAAGATATTTTGAGGAACGGGCAAAAAACTTGGCGACCAAGCACGATCTTGTGGATCTGCAACGGCAACTTCGTGAAAATACGGAGATCACGAAAAAAATAGAGCAGGTACACGCGAGAGAGGACGTGCTGTGGCGGTCTGAGCTTGACTATCGGGAGCGACAGCTCTCAGAACTGTACGGTCCGGCCTACGGTTACGTGACGACGAGCCAAGAAATCTACGACTTATGGCTCGAGAAAAAGACGCCTGAAATCAACTTTAAAGTCAAACAGTTGTTGACGAAGCAGAACGAATTTATGCGCGATTTGCTTATCAGAAAAGCTCATTTGATCGAAGGGGCGCAGATGCCGGAATCTATCAACCGGTTCGCAACAAGCACCCTCATTTTTGACCTTTATGCATCTCCCACTGAAGACGGCTACGTTCCGGAACCTCTAAGGTCTGATCCTCGCACGGTATATCCGGAAAATTTCGACAAACACATCATCGAAACGACGGAACGTTTGAAAAAGCGGATTGATCAACTGCACGCAAAATACTCCACTTCGCTTCAAACAGAGCTTACTGCCGACAAGGTCCGCAGCAGTTCATAAGCACCGCTGAAACTCCGCGGAAAAGAGATCTGGTCTATTGCCAGCGCGGAATGAGAGGGGTCGGTCTGCCTCGCTCAGGGGCCATAAGCGGAAATTCTCAATTGAGGACAGCTATTCCGTCCCTAGCTCGACACTCGACGTAGCGGAGTGCCGACGTGCACCCGGTCGATCCCAACTAGCTGCTGGGACGTCCGTGCTGACGATCATCAGCAACTCGGCTTTATCGGACTCGGAGTGGCCTCTCATCGTGGCCATAGTTCAAACGTCGTCGCCCCATGTTCCCCGACAGGATGATCGCGCGCAATCGGCCCGTGGCGTTGTCGGACGTCGCAGGCCACCTTCCGACAAAGGATCTCCGATGACTGATTTTCTTGATCTCTCGGCCACGCGGCCGCTCGATAGCTTCGTGCTGGAAATCCGTGTTCCCGGCACCACGCAAAAGACCGGTTGGAAAATCGAGCTGGCCGGTCCGGCTCACGACAAGACCATCGCTGCGAGCGACGAGTTCCAGCGTGAACAGCTCGACAAGGAGCGCGCGATCGAGATGGCGCAGGTCAATGGCCGCAAGTGGAAGGGCGACGGCGACGACGTCGCCGATCGCCGCCGGCGCAATGTTCGCCGCGTCTGCAGCCGCATCGTCGGCTGGTCGCCGAACCCGGTGTTCAAGTTTGTGCAGGATGCGCCGATTGCGTTCTCCGTGGAAGCGGCGACCGATCTGTTCCTGCGGCCGGAGCTGGGGAGCTACTTCGTCCAGGTGACAGACTATCTCAACAGTGAAGCGGCTTTTATGCCGCCCTCAGAGACGATCTGAGGGCATTCGCGGAGAAGACGTTCCAGCTCAACGCCGTCGACAAGGACGGCGTCAGCTACCGCGAGACGTTGCAGGGGCTGATCAAGCGGACCCGCAACGAGGCGAAGCGGGCAGGGTACGAGGAGCAGCTTCGATGCCCGCCTTTGCCGAGATCGCTGGACTACCTGTGGCGCACCTACCATCGCCTGCGCCGGCGCAAGGGCTCGAACGGCTTTGCGATGTCGCCGATCGAGTGGCCCGACTTCGATGCCTTCGTGCGGCACGCGGGGTTGCGCCTGGCGCCATGGGAAGTCGAGGCGATCGAAGAGCTGGACGATCTGTTCTTGCGTTCATTGACGGCAGACAAGGGCGACGGCTCCGGAGAGCAGCAGGATGAGTGATCAGGTCGTTACCGAGTTCGTTATCAACGCCGATACGTCCGGCGCTGCCGCCTATGAACGTGCCATGGACGGGGCGGCTCGCGCCGCCAGCCGCGGCATCGGCGCGATCGGCGATTTCGAGGCCTCGCTCGCGGCCGTCGGCGCCGGCGCGCTCGCGGCGATCGTCGGCCTGAATTCTCTGGTCGACCATGTGGTGAAGGCGAACAAGCAGCTTGCCGACATGCAGCGAACGGCGAAGGAAGTCGGCTTGTCGCTCGCCGACTTCCAGGGCGTGCAGTTCGGCGGGCAGATCGCGGGCCTCAGCGAGGCGCAAGTGACCGCCGGCCTGCAGAAGTCGGCGCAACTGCTCAATGACGCCCAGCGCAACGCCAATTCGCTTTCCAAGGAGTTCGAGGCGAATGGCATCTCTATCCGGAATGCGAATGGCCAGTTGATCTCGCAAAACCAGCTTCTCGGCATCGCCGCCGATCTGATCAAGCGCGCCCGCAGCTCGGGCGATCAGGCGGCGATTGCCGAGATGCTCGGCTTCACCAAGGAGTGGATTCCGTTCCTCGAGCAGGGCGCCGGCGCCATGGTGAGCCTGACCGATGAGGCGCGCAAGGCCGGCGCCATCATCGACGATGAGACCATCAACAAGGCCGCCGAGTTCGACCGCGAATGGCGCAAGAGTTCGGTGCAGATGGAGTTCTATCTCAAGTCGGCATTGTTGAGCCTGCTGCCCTATGCCGACGATCTGATCATGCGGTTGTCGAATTTCATCAGCTCGATCGACGTCGCCAAGGCGGCGGCCGCGGCACAAGCCCATGCCGATGAACAGTTGCAGCGCTTGCGCGATGCCGGCGTGCCGGAGAGCGGCGGCATTAAAATTGAAATTACGCCTGGAACCGAACAGGCGCTCGAGGACTTCCGGAATGCGACGCCGTTTACGCTCGATTTCTGGCGCGCGGCGGGCAGGGTGTTTTCCTCCAGCATTCAGGTGCTCGGAGAGAGGGATGTCCCATTCGCGGGCGCTCCGAGCGCGGGCAGCTTCCGCGACCGTTTTCCAGCCTCTATGCACACCGGCGAACCATCTGTGCCCCCGGTCATGGACACCAGCGACGCGGCCATGGGCGCGGCCAAGGCCGCGGCGGCCTGGTCGGCGCAGGGCGAAAGCTGGAAGAAGTTTTCGGCTGACGTCCTCGCCGGCGCCGACCAGATCTCCGGCGGCTTCTCCAAGGTCGCCGCGCGCAGCAAGGAGGTCGACGACGCCTTCGATCGCGCTATCGCCACGGCGAAACAGCATATCGATCAGCTCTATGCCGATGCCGATGCCGTCGGGCTCGGCGCCGGCGCGCTGGCGAAGTATCGGACCGAGGCAAAGCTGATGTCCGCCGCGGAGGCGCAGGGGCGGCCGATCACCGAGCAGCTCAAGGCTCAAATCGCCGCCTTGGGAGACGAGGCGGCCGATGCGGCGACCGATCTCGAGCGGGTCAGGGTGGCCGCGCAGATTGATTTTGCGCGCAAGACCGCGTTCCTCTCGCCCGAGGACGTGCAGATCGCGCAGCAGCTCCAGAAGATTTACGGCAATGACGTTCCTACCGCGCTGGCCTCGTCCGAGGCGGCGGCGATACGCGTCAATAACGCGATCAGGGAAGGTCGCGACGTCGGGCTCGATTTCGCGAAAACTTTCGTGCAGGGGTTGCTGCAGGCCAAGTCTCCGATGGAGGCGCTTACCGTGGCAGCCGAGCAGCTCGCTTCCAAAATGGGGGACAAGGCGCTGACTGATCTGTTCTCCGGCAATTTCGCGCAGGCCGGCGTTGAGGGCATCATCGCGATCGGCGCATCTCTCTTTGCCGGCGACCAGAAAGCCAAGAAGGAGATGGAGGAGGCCAAGAAGCAGTGGGCCCAGATGGCCGATCAGGTCAACAAGTTCAATTTGGCCGCTAAAGGTGTGGATCTCGGACCGCTGACAAACGAGCTGAACTCGCTCTATTCGAGCTTTAAGACGCTGTTCGACGCCGCGGTCAAGGCGAAGGATTACGGTGGTGCCGGCAGCCTCACCGATACGTTCAATGCATCGGTCAATCGCGTCCTCACCGAGTTTGCGCACGGCGCGGACGTGCTCTCGCCGCTGCAGCAGCAGATCAAGGGCGTCAACGACGAGGCGGCTGGCCTGAAGGACACGCTGGGCCTGATCAATGCCGGCGGCGATTTCAGGGGCTTCATCGATAGCGCGGCGCAGGCGCAGATCAAGGCCCTGGTGGCGCAGTTCACGGACACGGTTACGCAGGGACTGCAGGAGCGTCTCAACGCGGCTCAGGGCAAGGGCTATCTCAACGATGCCGCCGGGCTGCTCAAGCAGCACCAGACGGATCTCGCCAACGCCGCGGAGCTGAGGAACGATCCCGCGATGCTCGCGCAGATCGCGGCCGTGTTCGCGGCCGAGGCGCAGAAGATCATTCAGGACGCTGGCCTGGTCGGCGATCAGTTCGCCGATTTCATCGACATCTTTCCGGATCTCGCCGGCGTCGTTCATCAGGCGACCGTCGACGTCACGGATTCGATCAAGACCATCCAGCAGTATCTGGAAAGCCTGCAGGTCGGCTCCAACTCGATCCTGTCGCCGGAGGACCAGCTGGCCGCGGCGCAGGCGAACTTCAACCGCCAGCTTGCGCTGGCGCAGAGCGGTGATGCCGACGCGCTGGGGTCGATCACTCAGTACGCCCAGACGCTGCTCGACCAGGCCAAGGGCTTCTATGCGTCGTCGGACGGATATGCGGCAATCTATCAGGCCGTCACGGCGGCCCTTGGCGCGCTGGCCGGGCCGGCCGCCTTCGCGCCATCGGCAGCGGTCCCGACGGCCTCCGTAGCGCCTTCCGCGGCCTCGCCGGTAGCGAACGCGTTGGCCTCGACGCGCAGCTCGGCGGCGAACGACAATGGCCAGTATTTCGCGCAGCTAGGCCAGACCTTCACCCAGGCGCAGGCAGCGGCCACACAGGCGCAGGTGCAGGCGCTGCGGGACGCGGTTGAGGTGTTAGGGGGTAAGCTCGATCGCGTTGCCAACGCGACCGAGGGCGCCGGCCGGCGCGGCGGGCGGCCAAGCCAGAAAGGTGCTGCATGAGCGCAACATCCTATGGACGCCAGAAGCTGGTCGATCATCTGACTGGCGTCGCCGTCTACACATTCCCGCGGCTGTATCTGTCGGCGCATCTCGGCGATCCCGGCGAGGCGGGCTCGCATGCCTTCGAGGTCTCTGGGGCCGGCTATGCCCGCCAGCCGCTGGCCGGCGTCATGAGCGCGGCGGACGCGGACGGCATCAGCGTCAACACGACCATGATCACCTTCGGTCCCGCGGTTGCCGATTGGGGCACGATCGTCTTTTTCGGCATCGAGGAGGCGGCCGTCGGCGGCAACATGGTTTGCCCCGGTGTGCCCTCGCTGCCGCGCACCATCACAACGGGTCAACCGCTGCAGATCCCGCCCGGCCAGCTCCGGCTGCGGATCACTTGACGAGCGAAGGGCAGGGACAAATGGACAAGAGCGATACGTTCCGCAACGATATGCTGAAGCTGATTTTCCACGGCACGCCGATTCCGAACATCGCCGACAACGCCGCCTCATCGCCTCTCACGCAGTATTTTCTCGCCCTGCACACGGCGGATCCGGCGAGCGGCGGCAATCAATCGACCAGCGAATGCGCCTATGCCGGATATGCCCGTGTGGCGATCGAGCGCGACGGAACGGGATGGGTGATCGGCGGCAATGTCGTGTCGCCCGCCGACGACGTCACGTTCCCGCTGGCGGCGAGCGGGGGCGAGATCGCGCTGTTTGCGACCATCGGCGTCGCCTCGAGCGGCGCCGGCAAGGTGCTCTACCGGGGCGCGCTCAATCCTCCGGTCGTGATCGCCACGGGCGTGCCCCCGGTGATCGTGCAGGGCTCGACGATCACCGAGACCTGATCCAATGCTCGCCAGAGGGCCGTTCGGCCTCTTTCCATTCAGCGATGTCGGCACGCGCGCCGCGCGCATGGTTGCCGAGGGCGAAGCGACCGCCGCTTTCGCCACGCTGCCATTCGCGACGACATGGTCCGCGACCGGGTCGACCGAAGTCATCTTCGGCGGCTCCACGGCATGGGATCAGATGCTGGCGCAGGCCGAGGCGCCGATCGCCTATTTCGCCGAAATCGAGCCTTGGGTTTTGACGGACCGCTCCTGATGGAATCATCTGCCCCCTGCAGCGCGCTGCCGTTACAGGCCGATCGCCGCGACCTGCGCGTCTATTTCGACATGACGATGGATCTCGATGCGTCGCTGACGCTGAAGATCTATGTCTCGACTGCGGCGGGCTTTGCGACGCGGCCGACGGATACACCGGCTAACCAGCCGTTCCGCGGCGTGCTGCAGAGCTTCAAGTTCACCCGCTCGATCATGGAGTCCGACATCGGCCAGTTCACGACCGGCAAGGGCACGCTGGTGATCTCCAACGCGGATGCGTATTACGATTTCCTGCCGCTGTCCTATGCCGTCGACGGCCGTCCGATCACGATCAAGATCGGTCGTCGTGACCGCGCCTATGCGGAGGCGTTTCCGCTGGCGAAGCTGACGGCGAGCGGCTGGAACGTTGACGGCGACGCCATCACCATCGACCTGGAGGATTTCTCCTACAAGCTCGAGGTGCCGGCGCAGCCGAACGTCTATGGCGGCACCGGCGGCGCCGATGGTGGAGCGGATTTGACAGGCAAGCGCAAGCCGCTGGTGCTCGGTAAGGCGCTCAACGTCACGCCGGTGCTGCTGGTGCCGAACCTTTTGATCTACCAGGTGCACGACGGTTCGGTGCAGGCGATCGACGCAGTCTATGATCGCGGCGCCCAGCTCACGGCCGGGAGCGACGTCGCTAGCTATGCGGCGCTTGTGGCCGCCAGCGTCAGCGCCGGGCAGTATGCGACCTGCAGGGCGCTAGGGCTATTCAAGCTTGGTTCCTCGCCATCGGGCACGGTGACAGCAGACGTGCGGGGCGAGAACACGGGCGGCTATATCGAGACCACGGCCGACATCGTCCGCTGGGCCTTGCGCACGCGGACGGCGCTGGTCGATCCGACAGATCTCGACGCGGCCTCCTTCGATGCCGTCAACGCGGCGCAGCCGGCTGGAATAGGCTATTTCGTCGCGCCGGACGACTCCCTGACTGTCGCCGCGCTGATCCAGAAGCTGATGGGCGGCATCGGCGGCTGGGGCGGCCACAAGCTCGACGGCCTGTTCGAGGTCCGCATCTTCGGCGCGCCGTCAGGCAATCCGGTCGCCAGCTTCGCCCGCGGCGACATGCTCGGCGGCGACATCAAGCGCGAGCCGCTGCCGGATGCCTACCGGCCGCCACGCTGGCGCTGGCGCGTGCCTTACGCGCGCTGCTGGACCGTGCAGACCGATCTCGCCGGCGGCGTCTCTGCCGCGCGCAAGGCCTTCGTGGCCGAGGAGTACCGCCTGGCCGAGGCGAGCTCGCAGACGATCCTGACCGATCACCCCTTTGCGCAGGACCGTGATCCGGTCGAGGCCTATTTCCAGAACGAGGCCGACGCCACGGCCGAGGCCGAGCGGCTGATCGCCCTGTGGAAGACAACGCGCGCGATCTACCGCGCGACAGTCCCGCGCCGCGCGCTGCGTCGTGACATGGGCGACGAGATCGGGGTGACGCATCCGCGGTTCGACCTGTCGCAGGGGCGCTCGATGATCGTGGTCGAAACCAGCATCAGCGTCGACCCGGCCGCCGGCGTCGACAGTGTCGAGGTCGCCGCCTATGGCTAATGCCTGCATCATGGTCGACAACCAGGCCGACGGCGGCCGCGTCGTGGCGTCCAGCCAGGCGCTCGCCATGCCGGCCTCGAACCTGTTGAACCCGCATCCTTCCGAGCGCTGGCGCGCCCTGGCGCCGTCCGCATGGGCCGTGCTGCGCAAGACGGCGCTGGCGCCGGCCGACACGGTGATGCTCTGCGGACTGACCTGCGGGCCGAACGCGACCATTCGTCTGCGGCTGTCCTCGAGCGACAGCCTCGGGGTTGCCGCCGATGTGCTCGACACCGGCGTGATCAGCAGCGGCGACGCGCATTTCGACATCGCCTATGGCTCGTTCGTGTGGCGGCTGCCGGCGCCGGCCGCGTGGCAGTTCACGCGGGTCGATATCGACGATCCCGATGCCGACTTCGTCGAGGCCGGCTGCATCGCCGACGGATTGGCCGAGAGCTTCGATTACAACTTTGTCCGCGGCGGCGAGCGGCAATGGGTCGACCGCAGCCGGGTATCGTCGACATCGTCGGGCATGACGCTGACATGGGATGACGTCTCGTTTCGTCGGCTCAACCTGTCTTTCGATTTCATCTCGCTGCAGCAGAAAAACGGCCTGATCGAGCGGCTCGATCGGGTCAAGGGCCGGCGACGCAATGTGCTGTTCATCGTCGACCCCGACAGCGACAACCTGCCGCGCGATTCCGTCTACGGCCTGGTGACCGACCTGACGCCGGTCAGCTTCGGCCCGGTCAATGACATCTTCGGCAAGCAATTCCGCATTGACGAGAGGATTTGATGGCTTTCATCCAGCCAAGAGACCGCGTGCTCGAGAAGTCGACCTCGAACAGCCAGAGCGTGTTCGCCCTCGCCGGCGCGGTCGACGCTTCGTTCAACCGTTTCAGCGCCTCGATGTCGGTTGGCGATACCACAGTCGGCGCGGTGGTCGAGCCGGGTGTCGCCTTCAAGTCGGGCATCCTGACCTATACCAACACCAACGAGATCACGGTCAGCGTCGTCTTCGACAGCAAGGGCACGTTCTCGCCATCGGGCACCAAGCAGGTGTTCATGGACCTGCCGGCCGGGCTCGCCTTCCCGAAGAAAAACTACATCATCAATGGCGCGATGATGGTGTCGCAGGAAAATGGTGGCGTCGCTGGTCCGGGGTCCGCGTACTATCCCGTCGATATGTTTGCCTGTTCGGCCGGAACCTCTGGTGCGCTGACCGCCGGACAGGTCGCTAGCGCCACGCCTGCCGGATCACCAAATCGCCTGCGGCTGACGGTGACAGGTGCTGACACATCTGTTGGATCTTCTGACTACGCGCAGATCATCCATGCGATCGAGGGATATCGCGTTGCCGATCTGAGATCGGGCTCATCCGCCGCAAAAACTGTAACATTGAAGTTCGGAGTAAAGGCCCCAGCGGGGACCTACTGTGTCGCATTTGGAAACAGCGCGGGCAATCGATCCTATGTCGCCGAATATACGATCAGTGCAGGCGAGGCCAATACCGATGTTGTCAAATCTGTCACGCTGACGCTCGACACCACAGGGACGTGGCTGGCCAACAGCGGCAAGGGGATTGATCTTCGGTTTTTTCTCATGGGCGGATCATCGTTTCAAACGGCGACGCCAAATACTTGGATCGGTTCCGCAGCCTATTGCACCTCGAACCAGTTCAATTTCATGGGCACCAACGGCAATGTCTTTGAGCTGTTCGATGTCGGTTTGTATGAAGGGTCCGCTGCGCCAGCATTCCAGGTACCTGACTTCGCAGCCGAGCTGCATCTCTGCCAGCGCTATTGGGAAAAGAGCTATGGCATGGCTGCTTTTGCCGGATCAGTTTCTTCAGCCGACTGCATAGAATTTTACGTTACCTTTGGCATTGGTGCTTATCAGATGCCGACTGTGCCGTTCAAAGTGCGGAAGCGCGCTGGCCCGACCATCGCGTTTTATCCAGACATCGGCGGGGCTGCGGGAACTGTGAACGCGGTTGTAGCGGGGATTAGGGCAGCATCTCTCGACACTGCGGGCGAGTGCGGTTTCAGTTTGTTTGGGTCCGGCATGTCCGCACCGGACCTTGTCCGCTTCCATTACGTTGCGAATGCGAGGCTGTGATGGCCGAATATCTGTTGACCGCGACCGATATCGTCGTTCGCACCAGCGACAGTGCTTTCATCCCGAACGATCCGCGCAACGTGGATCGGCAGGATTATGAAGGGTGGCTTGCTGCGGGCAACGTGCCCGACCCGTATGTCCCGCCTGCGCCGCATGTCCCTGAAAGCTGCACCAAGCTCGGCCTCAAGCGGGCCTTTGACGAGCTGGGGCAGTGGCCGGCGATCAAGGCGGCGATATCGGCCAATCCTGCTGCACAGGAAGAATGGGACCTCGCCGTCGAGATCCGGCGCACTGACCCGATCGTGCAGGGCATGATCAGCGCCGTCGGACTGACCGCCGAGCAGGTCGACAACCTGCTGCTCCGCGCCGACGCCCTCGTTTAAAACCACCTCACAAGGAATCCCCGGATGGCCTTCGTTCGCCCTCGCGCGCGCATCCTCGAGCTATCGACGACCGCGGGCAACGGCCCCTATGCGCTCGCCGGCGCGGCCGACAATTCCTACAACACCTTCTCGGCTTTCATGTCGATCGGCGACACCACGTACGCCACCATCGTCGAGCCGGGCGTCGCGTTCTGGGCCGGCCTCGTCACCTACAGCGCCGCCAACCAGATCACCCTGACCGATGTCGAGGAGAGCAAGGGCACCTTCGGCAACGGCACCAAGGAGATCTTCGCCAGCCGGCTGGCATCGGATTCCGCCTTTCCGCAGGATGTCTCCGGCGCGATCGTCACCGGCGGCACGGCGACGGCCTACGCCGTCGCCAGCTTTCGCAAGTACGACACGCTGGCGCGTCTGAGCGGCAACATCATCGCGTTCACGCCGCACGTCACAAATGCGGCTAACGCGACGTTGAGTGTCGATGGGCTGGCGGCGAAGCCGCTACGGCTGGCACCCGGTATGGAGTTGCAGTCAAATACTCTGATCCAGGGCACCCCCTACACTGCGCTCTACAATAACAGTGACGGGGCGTTCTATCTGCACGGCCTCGGTGGCAATGCCTATGGGATTCCTCTAGGGAGCGGGATGGATTACTGGGGGCCCACGACACCCTCTAGCGCGTTCGCCTTTCCGGTCGGGCAGGCGCTCTCTAGGACGGTTTACGCATCTTTGTTCGCGCTGTTCGGTACGACCTATGGCGCCGTCGACGGAAGCACCTTCAATCTACCAGACCTTCGTGGGCGCGTTGTTGCCGCCATGGATAACATGGGCGGAGCAGCGATTGGACGTCTATCATTTGCGACGGGGCGCGGGGCGGTGGGGGGTGCACAGAGCGTTGCACTCACGGCGGCAAATATTCCCACGATCACATCAAGCGTCTCTGTAAGTGTAAGCGGTTCGATCTCGGGGGCAACCAACCAGGCGGTTCATATCACGGGCGCTGGATCCAGGCCGGCTGATGTTGGCGTCGGCATTGGCGAGGCCGTCATTGGTGTGTCTGGTTCGTTCAGCGGTTCTGGCTCTGGTTCCGCGACGTCGAATAACACTGGCGGCGGCGCGGCCCATGACAACGTCCAGCCGACGATAGCGGCCGGCTACATCTTGCGGGTTCTGTAGTTGCTGGAGATCCTGCACCGTCACCATGCGTTGTCGATGTAGTCCTGCTCGGTGGCCTCATCCTGCTTGTATTGCCATCTGCCGTCGCAACCGAGACGGCGCCAGACCTGCCCGACAGGCGATAGCCGATTGCCGTAGATATCGCGCCGGCCAAGCGGCGACAGCACACTTCGATGCCAATCAAAATCGCTTGGTCGCGCCAATAACAGGCGCAGTTTTCCGAACATTTTATTGACGGGCTCCCCAGCCGATCGATGGACAAGAGCTAGCCTGCAACCATTCCGAGAATCAACCCCTCCTTGAGGGGTGAGCACTCCACCATCCACACATGGGGTGCCTGCAAGGTACTTTCCCACCATCAACCAAGAACAACACCCAACCTCAACGCCCCGGAAATCCGGGCGAACAAGGAGCCGTGCCTATGACTGAACCAGCATCAATCAGATACAAAAACCCCGGCGCCATGTGGGGTGGGAATGCCATCTCGAAGAAATGGGGCGAGACCGGCAACGTCGCTCTTAACGATGGCACGGGGCAGGGCAATAAGATCGCCGTCTTCCCGACGTTCGTGCAGGGCATCTGCGCGCAAATCGACCTGTGGCGCTCAGCCCGCTACCGCAACAAGCGTTTCGCGGACGCGATCAAGGTTTGGTCGGGCGGCAACTCCGTCGCCTCGTACATCAAGTTCGTGAAGGATCGCGTCCCGGGGATGACCGAGGACACGACCATCAACGATGCCCTGCTGAACAGCGCCATGGGCATCGCCTTCCTGAAGGCGCAGGCCTGGCACGAAGCCGGCAAGCGGTATCCGGCGCCGGATGCGGACTGGCTCGAGGCGCAGCGCCGCGTGTTCGGCAAGGCGCCGGCGTCGACGACGAAGAAGGCGACCGTGGCCGTCACGACTGGCGCCGCCACGACCGCCGGCGCCGTCAAGGCCGGCATCAGCCCATGGGTGGCGCTCGCGATCGGCGTCGGAGCGGCCGTCGCGATCTTCATCGCATGGAAGCTCACGCACAAGAAGGCCGAGCCGCCGCCGGCTGATGCCGGCCCGCTGCGCGGCGAGGCCGCCGCTCCAACGCCCGAAGTCGAGGTGTCGAAATGATCTGGATGTTTGCCGTTATCCCCGGCATCGTCGTCGGATATGCGTTCTTTCTCCGGCCGGTCCTGAAGGCCCTCCCGGCGCTCAGAGCCTTCTACGCCGATGCCGACGGCTTCTGGCAGAAGGTCTGGGTGCTGTGCGGCAAGTCCGCGGTCATCGCGTGGGCCTACGTCCTCCAGGCGATCGGCAACGCCCTGCAGTGGATCGATCCCATCGCGACAGCGCTTGGCGATCCCGATCTGCGTCAGACCATCACCGACACGCTACAGGCAAACCCGAAAGTTCTCGGCTACGTGCTGATGGGAATCTCGGCCATCACGTTGGCAGCGCGGCTGCGGTCGTTCGCAAAGGGGGCAGCATGACCACCGTCATCACCGCTGTAATAGCTTTCTTCAAAGCGATTCCCGCCATCACCGGCGGGATCACCGCATTCGCTCAGGCGTATTACAACGCCAAGGTGCAGATCACGACCGCGCGCATCGGTGGCGACGTCGATGTCGCAAAGCAGATGGTGACCGGGATCGTTGCCGAAGGTCAGACGCGCGTCGAGTTTCTCAAGACCGTCTCGCAGAGCAAATTCCTGATGATCCTTGTCGGCGGCTTTGCTTTTCCCTGGATGTTCTACCAGGCGAAGGTCGTCATGTGGGACAAGATCGTCTGCAAATGGGTGCTCGGCGTCTACGGCTTTACGCCACCTGTTGACGGCTCTGTTGGCGAATGGGCCGGCTGGATCATCGGCGGCATCTTCGGCACCGGTGGCGTCATGGCCGTGGGGCAAATTTTCTACAATCGGCGCGAACGATAGCGATGAGCCAAACCCGCTCCGTCGAATGGCTGCTGGCCTCGATGATGCTCGCCTGGGGCTTCGGTCTGCTCTTGCCGGGCGATACCATGTCGCTGCCGCAGCATCGCATGCTGGGCGCGATCGCGCCGGAGTTCGTGTGGGCGGCGTGGTCGGTCTCGATCGGCGCCGTCCGCGTGGTCGCGCTCTACATCAACGGATCCTGGCGCCGCACGCCGCTGTTTCGCGTCGCCGGCGCCAGTCTGGGGCTGATCTGGTGGATCGTGCTCGGCTTCCTGTTCTGGACCGCCGTCGCCGGCGGGCCATGGCCGGCCGAGCTGATGTGGTTTCCGGTCTTCATCGCGTTTGAGGGCTACAGCATTTTTCGTGGTGCCCGCGATTCCTACCACACGGGGGCGCTGCAACGATGGCAACCGCACAGGCCTTGACCGCATGGGACGCGATCGCCGCGCTCGCCCCCCTGATCGGCGTCGGCGGCGTCACGTCGATGGTGGTGGCCTATTGGAGCTACCGCAAGGTGCAGGCCGAAGGGCGCCGCGGCGAGCCTGACAAGGCCGGCATCGGCATCGGGGCGCTGCTCGCGGATTCCTCCTCGATCAACCGCCTCTCGCTCGCGCTCGAGGCACTCGATGTTCACGCCGCGAAGGCGCTGCTGCTCGCCGAAACTGCCGGTGAAGATTTCAAGATGCGCTTCGAGCAGTACATCGACGAGATCCGGAAGCTGCGGCGCGCCGTCGAGGACCTGCAGAGCCGGCGAGGGCGACGCGATCATGGGTGAGCATCTTTCCGGGTGCGGGTAACAGGACCTAGCTCTGCGGTCTCATCCCAAGCCGCTGACCGCAGATGCTCCCGTAAACGCCGATGGCGCCGGGAAGACCATAGCCGGCGTTGGAGTCCTCGGTATCCAGTTGTTGGACGATGCCGGTTGGCGACGCGATCGCGCTTACCTTGCAGAACCGCGTCGATGCCTGACCAATACCGCGGTCAACGGCGATGTCGGTCACGGCCGTCAATTGCCAAATGTACGAGGTCTGGCCGCTGTTCATTTTGAATGTGCTGGTCGGTGGTCCGAACCGGAGCACCAGCGTGTCGGCGTTTTGGCCGATGTATTCCTGTCCAAGTCGAGCTACGACCTCTTGCCTCGAAGCGGCGCAGCCGCCCAACACGGCGCATAGCGCCAGCACCCACAGAACGCGCATAGTAACGAAATCTCCCCAGCGGATCGCATCCAACAGCAACCGGGGCGCGAGAGCAAGGGCTGCGACAAGGAAGTTAACTAATTCCTTCGTTGTGGCCGGGGGTTAAGGGCGCATCGTCTCGTCTCAGAGGTCCTCCCGCCGTACGAGGCCCTCATACTGGCGAGGGCCGCAGCAGTGTCCCAACCGGTGCGCACCGTATAGTGATGACCGTCAGGTCTCGACGCTCACCAGCTCGAACGTGTTGCGGACGTCGATGCGTTTCAGCGCCGCCTCGACGTCTCGGTTGTCCAGCAGTCCCCGCAGCCTATCGACCGTGACAGTGGCGTCGCGCGGCTGTCCGGGCTCTATGTACTCAGCGAGCACGCGACGGGCGGCCTGTATCGCCGTAATGATCGTCTGATGGTCCGTGCGGGTGTTCATCGATTTTCCCTTCGGATCGGCAGCTTCAATTCGCGGGCCTTGCGCTCCACATCGTCGATGCTGCCGGAGCGGCACAACCATTCGGCAGCGATCTCGATCGGCGTGCCGTTGTTCATGGCATCGGTAAGATCCTCGATATCCATCTCGGTCCACTCCTTGTGGTCGTAGATATCGCGGGGCATCAGAAACTCTCCTTGACCCGATCGAAAGCGACATGCTTGCGGTTCTTGACTTTGATCCAGTCTCGTGACGGACCGGCCCGATACGGCCGGTCGAGGCGCTTGGAAACGAGGCCCTCCAATTTGAATTCGCACGCCTTCCGAAAGAGGTCTGGGCCGATCTCGCCCTGCTCAAACGGTGCTGCGAAAATGCCCTCCGGCCTGCGGGCGAGCAGACGCGCCAGGTTCGATTTGCGCATCGTCAGCGGAAGAGCCCGATAGTCGTCTCCGTCACCGGCCAAGATGTCGAAGGCGTAGAGTTGGACCTCCTCGTTGTGCCTTCCTGAGTGGAGGGCGTTGAAGTCGGATATCCCATCGACGCCGAGCACGACGGCCTCGCCATCAATGGTGAACTGCTTCTGCCGGTTCTGTAGCGCGGCCTCGACGATCCACGGGAATCGCTTCGTCCAGTCGTGCCCGCTCCTGGTGATCAAGCGGACACGCGAGCCGTCGCGCTCTACTCGGATCCGATAACCGTCGTACTTGATTTCGTGGAGCCAGTCCCGACCGGCGGGAACCTTCTGAGCGCGGGTCGGCAGGCAAAACTCAAACGCCTTACTCATGGCGGTAAGATAGTGTTTTGGCTGGGAAATTGCGAATCCTAGAGCCGGATCGGCAGGCTCAATTGAATGCCGTCCTCGTGTCCGTATTGGTCGAGGAAGCCGGCCAAAAAGGTTGGGATCTCGCCCTGGTCGGCGCACCGCTGCCGCAGCTCGTCGGCGACATCCTCCGAGGCGTCGCGCGACCAGCCCTCGTCGGTATTGAAGCTTACGATCCGGATAGGATTGCTGTACTGACCTTCCAACAAGTGACGGAGGAGGGTCTCCCTATCGGTGTCCTCCTCGTCGGTCTCGCGCCAAGCGCGGCCGAGCCGGTTCCCAAACTGGTCGAGGACGAGATAGACGTCCTGGTCGGCGGCGGGCGGCACGATCGATGGGGATGTACGCATGACGCAACTCCACAGACAGCAATCGGCGGCCAAGGGCTACCGCGCTTGATCGGCGGAGTCGACGCGATGCTTAGGCGAAGAGTTCCGCCCCGGCCGGAGTGATTTTCACATAGGTGCCGCTCTCGTGCATCCACAGCCTGCCGCGCTCGATCGCGAACTTGATGCCCGCGCCGTACTCGGCCGGCTTGGCCTTGTCCAGGGATAGAAACGGATAATTGATCTTCTCGATGTGGATCCGTCCGTCTTGCACGGGCTCGATGGCGTGCGCCAGCTCCATCAGCCGCCGCGCGGCCTTCTCCGGGTCAGCGTAGGGGTTGTCTTCGACGAACTTCAAGGCTCAATTGCCTACCAAAGCTGGAGCAGCGTAGCTAAGCGCAGGACGAGAATTCTGGATGCGTTGCGACGTCGCTCTCTTCGACGAATCTGAGGTGCTTCAAAAGTATGTCGGTGACCGTCAGAATTTCGTTTGGACCTTTGTCCCTTACCACAATGTTGGCATGGGCGTTATCCTCGGTGGGATCGTAAATAACATCACCAACTAATTCGGGAATTGCCCTGATATCCTCAATGGTTGAATGCAGGATGCCAACGTATCTGAGGGCACTGGGAACCGGCTTGTTCGCAGTCACAAGCTTGTCTTGCTGCGCTTTTACTTTCTTGAGCGCATCCGCCGCGATGCTCTCGACCAGCGACCTCAATCGGCCTGAAAGCTCGAGCTTCCAAGGCTTCTGCGGATCGTCAGGCGGCGCGAGCCACTTCTTAAACTGACCGTGATGAACGACCGAACGTTTGATGTGCGTCTCGTTGGTGATTGGACGCAACCAAACATCATTGGGCGCTGCAGAATCTCCCGCGTTCACAATCTAGCCTACGCTGAATAGACGCTAAATAGCACCCGAAGATGATGATCAACTTCAGCGGTATACTCGTCGAAGTGCTTCTCGATTGGTGCGGAGCTTCCGAACCTAGCAAACGTCAATATCCTGCCATGGGGGCCGACGTCGACGTAAATCTTCTTTTCTCCCGTCGCGCTTTGGCGAACCCATTCCATACAAATGCTACCGTCTGAGCCGGCGACGATTTCCGGCTCAGGGGCATTGAGCGTATCCAACAGTGCTCGGGCCGTCTGAACGTCCGCACCGGAAATCGCGGTCGCCCCGTCGCCATCCCAATCGTCGAAGGCGTAATCAGCGGCCGTATCAAAAAAGCTGTTCTTTCTGGAAGCGCGCTCGAATGGCGTTATCTGGTGGGTCCGAACGAACTCGCTTCCTGAAGCGCTCGTGCCGGCTCCGGTCGGAGCCAAGCTCAACGTGATTATCGCTGCGCCGATTGCCCAGACCGGTGCGCCGCTAATCGCCACAGTTGAGTGTCCCGTTCCGCGCTCAACATGGCGGCTGATTTGAGCTGCCTGGGCCAATTCACTCTCCCATTAACCGGGCTTGCAGAAGATCAGATTTCGCCGAATCAAATGCAGTCCAGATATCTTCGTGCAGTTGTTCTAATTTTTCCGAAATGTTCGCCATTGGAATGTCGTCTTCCAAGCAGACCCGATCAATGTCTAGAATGATCGCTCCCACGGGGGTGTCTGGGGTGGGGTCCTGATTGCCGACCGTGATCAGTTTTAGGTGTCCAGCCAATGGCGAACTCTCAATCCTAGCAAAATAGGGACCTTCAGATGCGATCAAGGACGCAGGCAGTTCATCGGACGCTTTAAGCCAGTCTCTTATTTGGTTGTGATTCGGCTCTTTTACAATCCTATTTACATATCTCAGGCCGATTTTGATGAGCTTTTCCGGACCCACCACCTCTCCAGCCTTTTTCCAGTTCGAAAGAAGCTTGTCCTTCAGCTGGGGCCAGCCAGGATACTTTCCGCCCACCAGTTGGTAGATGAAGTTTGAGCCGGTTACCTGCACGAACTCGTCATTGCTCGTGTTGCCGAATCTCAGACCGCCAGTGGCCGCTGGAGGGTTTGCCTGTATCGCCGGTGGCGCTGCGCCGGCAGGGCCCACAAAGATCTGCAGATTCATGTTTCCGACAAGCGGCTGCATTTCCGGAAATTCGTCGCCGAAGACCCCGTATAGCGAACGCGAACTGAGCCGCTCCTGCGAGTGTCTAAAGAAGGAAATTTCACATGTGACTTCGACGATTGTCGGATTCGGAAATGATGGATGGGAGGCTGCGGTCAAAATGAGTCTCGATGTGAGGAATCCCTGTGGATCAGTATATCCCGTTCCGGTCAAAGTTGGAGAATGCCAAAGACGCAAATCTCCGCGCGTTTTCAACAGCGGTAATGCGCAATTCGAGCCCGTACCGTGAACAAAACCTTACAAAGCCCTGGTAAGGTCCTCTCGCAGAGGATGGTTTGCCTTAGCCGCTATCCGGGAGAGGCACGGAGCGGTCCCTCAGCATGTTTCATGCGGCGAGCCTATCTTCCTTGTCGGGGCCGCGCATGACGATCTTGAGCGTGGCATCCGGCGGCGGCCGCTGCAGCGCCTTAGCCTCATCCCACGGCGCGCGCAGCCAGACGTCCTGCTCCTCGTCAGTCGTCAGGATCACCGGCATCGCCTTGGAGTGGATTGGCGCGACGATCGCGTTCGGCTCGGTGGTGAGGAATCCATAGACCAAGTGAGGGCCCGGGATCGGTTTCGACTTGGTGCCGCGGTCGCCTTTGAACTCGGTCCAGATCCCGGCGAAGGCGGTGAGCGGCCGCTCGTCGGCCAGGGCGAACCAAACCACGTCCTTTTTCTTCGTTGCGGGGTTAGGCTCCGGCGCGTACTCGGCGAAGCTGTTGAAGGGGACCAGACAGCGGTTTTCCGGCTTCAGCCACCCGCGCCAGTGGGGCGAGGTGGTGTGGCGGATATTCGTCACGGGCGGACCAGGCTTGCTCGGCGGAGGCGGCATGCCCCAACGCATCAGCATCATCTCCCGGCCGTCGCTGCCTTCGCGAACAACGGGCGCAGGATAATCGGGAAACACGCCGGGCATCGGTGGCAGGTTGCCGACATAGCGGTTGACGACGCGGAACAGCGCACGGATCGCTTCCTGGTTGGTAGTGATCGAATACAGATTGCACATCAGGGGTCCTTAGCGTTCGCCCGGCCACCATGTCGATGGCGGATCTTGGGCGGAGATCTTCCTGGGCCGCAGGGCGATGAGGTGGCTGCGCTTATAGGAATAGCCGCGCTGCTCCGAGCACAGCTTGCAGCGCATATAGCGCTCGAGCTCGTGGATCGGTGTTGTCTTCGGCCGGCGGACGATATCGAGCGCGACGGTCTGGTGCGTCTCGCAGCCGAGACACTTCACCTCGAGATAGCTGTAGCCGGCATTGAGTGCGTCGCCGAGCGCGGGCGAGGGCTGGGCTGGCCCTTGAAACGCCAGCATGCGCATGTTCCAGGCTTGGCATGCGAGCCGATCGGCGTCCTTGCGAGCTTTGGCCGCCTGCTCAGCGGAGGCGCGTACAGACGCTCCGTATATGCTTTCCCTGGACTTCGTACCCATCCCTTTAAGCATCGCGCCCGGGCGTCGTCAGAGCAAGCCGCTATGGCTTGTGGATTGACGTGGAAAGGAGGCGGCCACGAGCCGGAAAGCCGTCCTGGGGCTGGTAAGCGGCCGGCGCGCGGCGACCAGACCTAGCGGATTGCCTGGCGGCGCCGGCGGCGCTGCAATTGCCGCCACGAGCACCAAGAAGCGCGAGGTCATCTGGGGCAGGCCGCCCGGGAAGCAGCTCAGGAAGGCCGTTCGGGGAGGTAGACGTGCAGAGGCCAAAACCTGGTCCGTGCGCATGGACGGCTACGGCGGGCCCGCGCAGCCGTCCTCGACGATCGGCCAATGCATCAGAGGCGGGCTGGGCTGGCTGGAGGTGGAGTGCAACCGCTGCAAGACGGGGGCGAGTGCTCCCGAATCAGTATCATTTCCTAGACACAGACGACATCAAAGCGCTTACCGAGTTTCTGTTTAGTGGTTTCCTTGGCGGAATCGTCACGAAGGGAGGAGAGGCGCTGGTCAAAAAGAGCAAATCGACGTAGCTAGCTACGGTCTCACAAATCCGGGCCGATCCTTCGCTAATGAAATGACGACTTCTGCAGCTCGGTCTCCGACTCTTGTTTCGCTGCCGGGCCTCATTTGTCTTCCAGTCACACCCGGATAGCCCGCGACCTTCTCAACCAACTGACGAGCTTCATGCTCATCGATCGTTTTCATCGTCGCGCAAGCGAGAGCAAACGCCTGGCTGGCGAGCACTTGTGCCCCGAGGTCGTAGAGAGCGTGTCGAAGATCATCGTTGTCTCGCGTGGCGCCATCGATCCATTCAAACGTGTCTCGCATAGTTTTTGTCTCCGAAGTTCTTTCACCACTCGGCAATTTGAACCAGCTTATTATTGAGATACTTCGCGATTTCCTGAGCTTCCTCAAACGTAGTGCTCTGAGGAAGATCGAATCCAATGCTTCTGGAGAATAATTGTAGGTCGTCCCCCGACAGCGGTTCGAGCACGATAAAGGGCTGCCCGCTCGCATGTTCGGCAACTCGAAATCGAGTTCGTGCGCGCCTGGTGGTCATGCTTTTCACTCCTGCAAACGGTGAAACACATCGCGATACGCTGTGCCGCGAGCGCCACGATTTCCTGGATTTCCAGGCGCACCAGGATTGCCGGGGTTGCCGGGACTTCCAATGTTGCCAAAGTTGCCCATGTGTTTGTCGACAACCATGTCTCCATCGAGCTCGCCGACATAGTTTCCCGATAGCTTATGAACGTGCGTGCCGTTCAATTGACCAATGGCGTTGCCGCGCATGTCGTGGATATAGCGACGGCGGATAAATCCGACGGCGTTTCCTCGGGCGTCGTAGATGTAATCGGTCATCGAGCAGCCTCCGGCTGCGTGTGCGCTGAAAGCGGAAAATCGAAAACCGGTATCCATCTTTGGCCGTCGGGTATGCCGACGCTCCAGCGCGAGAAATGCACATACGCTCCGGTTGAGGGGACGTCCTCAGTGAGGCCGGTTTGAAGATTGACCGTAACGACTTCGATCCGTCGAAAGGCCGCAGCGACGTAGAACCTATTTTCGACGACCAAGATGTCGCCTAACGGGATCGAACTTGAGAACGCGAGACTCGTAGGTTCGGTTCGAATTTGCGCACCGCGAACGACCAGAACGGTGGAGGGTAGCCCTCCAACGATTGCCATGGGCGTGCGTTCACCCTCGCGAGAAAAGACGATTGAGGCCATATGACCATGCTTCTCCGCTGTGCGGATAGCAAAAGTTGATTTCTTCCGTTCGTCAAAAAAGAAACAGTCTCCGGCCTTGAGATCTGACGCCTGCTTGGCGTGCCCTATAGCTTCCACGTGCATTTTGCCGCAGCCCCTCGTCCAGCGATTCGTAATGGGTGAGAGCATGACACGCAAAACGCGTACGAGCGGCCAAATTCGCGCTTGTCCCGGTTATTCACAGGCGAACGCCCGGAATGCGAATTACTTCGATTGCAGCTTTGTGAGCTCTGAAACCACGTCATTGATCGCCAAGTTGATGGCGAAAAGAAACATGACCCCGATCGAGTATCGAAATACCTCATCGCAGAGACGTGCGAGCCTGTTATCGCTGATCGAGCGAAAGAAATGGATTCGCCACATGTGCCAATACGCGAAGCAAAACAGGACAAGGAAGCCACTACATATATAATAAGCTGTGATTAGATAGACGTTCGATGTCTTGTCGGCGTAGTACTTAAGGGCGCCGAGCAGAACCAAATTTTTTACGAAGTCGAAGAAGGTTTTCGCCCACGCTTGCGTCAGCTTCGCAGCTTTAATCTCTTCGTCAGAAGCTCGCTTTGCAAACCACGCGGCCCAGTGTTCAAGTCTTGTCGATTTCACGAGAATGCTTTCGAGCTAAGATCTGTCGGCCACGCGCTGCAGTGCCGCCCGAGCAGAGATCGAAAAGGCGAGCGCGCTCGTGGCATTGGCATCGTCGCATTCTTTATGGCGGTTTTCCTGTGTCACGCTCACCATTTCCCCCTCCGTCGCTGACCTGCCTCACCTTGAGCGCGCCGTTTTCTTCATCGTAGGCATCGGCGGCCCTGCGCATGAGTTCGAGCTGCGCGGCCGCAAAATCGGGATTTGCCGGGAATTGCGTTACGGCCATCGGTAATGCCCCCTGGCCGGTGAGGATCTTCCGCAATCCGTCGAGTATCGCCAGTTGAGCTTGCTCTCGTTCGTAGAAGCCCTGAGGATGGTAGATTCCACGGCGCAATTGCTCACGAGTGAAGGAATAGCCGAGTGCTGATGACATCGCGGCGAGAAGCTCTACGATTCGATCGTCACAGCGGGCATTCCAAGCGATTGTCGTCGGTTTGTCCGCATCGGCCCCAGGGCCATGATTTAGATCATCCAACAGCGCGTGCCATGCATCGATTACGGCTTGATCTTTGCGCTTGGACCAGCCGCGAGGCAGGAACTCGAGATCAATGAGATTGAGAGCCTTGACGAAATCATCCGCGAGCCGAGTTGCGCGGTTTGCCATGAGCGCCACGAATATTCGCTGCCTTCGACTCCTCTGGTCGCCGGCGCGCTCAATGAATTTTTGAGTTTGGACAGCCACTACTGGCCCTACCAGCGTCGCAAAGACGACCCACCACTCCACTGACATGCGCCTCCCCCAGTGCCCGACTGGAATATTCCTGTAGCCTGGGGGCGCTTGCAAGGGGACGTTCGTCCTATTCCACGACTGACGATTTACGCGACCTTAATCCATGTCTGCGCATGACGACGATGCTTGATGGCGCTGTTTCGCGCTGCGGCTGAGCAAGGTCGCGAATCCATTCGCCGCTAGGAAAATGAGCGAGGCCGCTCAAGGCGGCCTCTGGTGAAAGCGCGGTTCAGCGGGTTCAAGCGGGGGGATGCGTTTTGCGATCCTCTGCAGCTTATGAGCCATTGATCACGTTAGCATCTTTGATGCGGATACTGACAGCGACTCTCTGTCGGATCAATGGTGTTCGGTCAGTTTCCGGCGGCATACCGAATAGCTGCGAACGCACCGATCACCACAAGTGCGGTCACAGCGATTGAAAATAGGAGTCGCATAATCGAAGCGTTCAATCCGTTTTCTGGGCGCGCCGGCGGCCAATCGCAATGCCGAGGCGGTTGCCTACCAAGCCGGCGATAGCAGCAAAGATGATCAGGACCGCCAATGACGAAACGCCCCTTGCTCCGCCACCCGCTGCTATTCCCACACCGCCAATAAAAAATCCCGCAATCGCGCCAACGGCCGCCCCGACGATCGACCAAAACAATTCCGGCCGCGTCTTTGCAAATTTCATCATCGGCTCAATCTTTCTTGCCCCGCCGGCGGACCTGATCACCGGGGATCTGCAATCCGCTTCCGATCGATCCCGACCTCGGCCAATTGCTTCACGGTCGCGGCCAGCAAGCGCTGGTGCGCGCGCTCCACTGTCGCCTCGGTGCGCTTCAGGACCTCGAGCTCGCGTTCTAATCTCTCGTAAAGCGGCGCGTAAACGGGCCCGTCGCGCTCCATGAAATAGGCAACCAGCAACAGCGCCTGATCGAGGCGCTCGACTGTTATCGGATCACCGTCCAGAATCTCCTCCGTCCACGATGGGGCGGGAGCGCCCTGAGCCGACATAGCCGAACTTTTCCCGAGCGTCGCGTAGTCGCGGATCGCGCGTCAATCTGTGGCGATCGTCGCCGGGCATCTCGGTCAGCACGGTGCCATCCGGCCGAACGCCGACCACCTTCAAGCCAGCGGCAAGGGCGGCCCGGATCGCGCGCTCGAGCATTTTTTGGGTGTATGGGGCTTTCCCGGTCATGATGAATTAGAGGTGGCCCACGATCGCCGAGGGGTCGATAGGCATGCGTCGGCCGTCCCCGTTGTCCACCGAGGGTAGGGACGCGCCGAAGCGCCCCCGGAAGGGGATGGATTTTTTACCAAATCAGTGGTGGGATAGTAGCGGAGCCTCAGAACTCCCGCGAAACGGCCTTGCCGGGCCGTTAGCACCCAGAGCGTTGGCAGGGCGATCCTTGCCGGGATCAACGCGCCAGCGAACCAGACAGCGTGCCGACAAGCCGTCGGCGCGAACGGCATCACTATGCCGGGAGTGTGACGGCTATACAAGACCCTTCCGGGGAAGGCCGCCACGCATGGTCTCTGGCCATGTTCTGAGACTCCCGGCGCCAGTGCTGTCCGCTGGCAACCGGCCCTCAGAACGCCGGCAATCCCAGAGAACCACCATGAACTATCCTTTCAGCAATCCCCACCTAGAGCCCTACGAGCGCTTTCCAGCGTTCGTTGAAGCCGGCCTCCCTCAGGAGGTCCGGGACGCGATCGCAACGCTCAGGCAAGCCCGCAACGAGGCCGCGGACCAGATCGAGCGACTTCTGGCATTCCTTGATGAGACCGAGTTCGGTATCGAGGAAAGTGACATCGACAAAATGCTCGCCGAACGGTTCGGCGATGGCCTCGTCGACGAGGACTTCGAGCCGGACGCTGATCTTGAGCCGGATGTCGACGACGAGCATTCCGGCGACGAGTTCGAGCCCAGCCTCGGATCCAGCGATTCGATGCACCAGGCCGTCTGGGGGCAGGGCGACAGTAGCGACTTCGAAGTCGACGACTCCGACTATGAGCCGAGCTTGTGCGGCGTCGGCGTCGAGCGCGGCGACGATCGCGATCTCGAAGCCGATGGATGTAGGCCATGAGTCTGGGCGCGCATTCGTGATACGCTGCGCAAGGGAGCGGCTACCCCTTGCGCGATTCGTGATGAAAAGGACCAGTGATGGTTGAACACATCGAATCCGAGTTAGCGTTTTTTCGAGCAAAGCTTGCGGCCCTCGAGCACGTAAATGGCGACATGTCCCGCCAACGTTCGCACTACCGACGCCTGATCCGGGATTGTGAGGCAATCTTGGTTTGGTATCCTTTGCTCAGCGCGCGTTGAGCAAGTCGGCCCGCCGGTTCACGCCGGCGGGCCTTCTCTTTGGGGAGCCAAGCCGATCCCGAGGGAAGCGGCTCCCGGCCATAAAGCCCGCGAGGGTTTCACATGGGTATCAAGGGCTAAGATTTTTTGGGCGGAGTCCGCATTTCCGTAACGCGAGTCTGAAAGCCCTGCGGAGCAGGATCCGGCTGCAGTTTTTCGCGAGCCTCTGCGATCACCCGGTCAAGATCTTCGTGGAGTTGCCTGGCCACGGCTTCGAGTTCGTGAAGCGTCTTGCATTCGGCGCCCAGAAGCATGAATCCGGGTGTGCTCACGCCAATCCAATACACATTGTCCTTGCTGGCCAGTTCATCGGGCCATTTCTGACCAAGAACAAAGGTCTTCATCTCGACGCTCCCGCCCAATTTCTGGACCCAAATTCGGACCCAAACTACACGAAACCAGACGCCAGCTTGACTGAAACTGGAGCGAAAGAAAACTGCCGCAAATTCCGACTGGATCAAACTGGGTGATACTCGGTCATGAGCGGCGGCCCAGCTTCCTTTTGCGCTTGCCAAAGTTCGCGGCGCCCTGCATGGCCACTTCGATAGTGTCCGCCGGTGCCGCCCTCCCGGACAGTTTACGGTCGACATCCTCCCAGCGCCAGCGGGGCGTTCCTGGCGGGAAAGCATCGCAGGGCGGGGGCAGGCGCCCCTCCTTCACCCATTGGTCCCAGGTGTCCGGCGATATCTGCAATTCTGCCGCACCGGTCTCGCGCCCGATGTAAGCAGGCGTCCGGTCGCCCCGAAGCAAATTGTCGGCCTTCCGCACGGTCATGCCGTCACTCCTCTTCCCGCTGAAGCGGCCGATTATGCCTCAGGTCGGGGCGGGGTCACTTCTGCTCGGCGTGCCAGAGGTCGTAGTTGGCCTGCATGTTCAGCCACAGCTTGGCGCCGTTGCCGAAGAACCGGCCGAGCCGCAGCGCCATCTCGGTCGTCACCGGTGCCTCACCGTTGATGATCCGGCCGAGTGTCATCTTGGACGTGCCGATCCGCGGCGCCGCTGAATTCGCGGTCAGGTCCGTCGCCTTCAGCGCGGACGCCAGGATCTTTCCGGGGCGAGTTGGCTCGCGCTTTCGCGGGCCGGCCTTGTATTCTGCCATGGAGCCTCTCCGGAACGAGGGTGGAGATCGTGATGGGGGACTGCAGCCCAGCATCAATAGCTGATGTCGTCTTCGACTGAAAATTTATCGGCCAATCCCTGCGATTCGACGGGGCCGCTGCCCGGCTCGACGAGCTTACGCCAAACATCATCATGGAAACGACGATCCAAGTACGCCGTGCGCAACACGGCTACGAGATCCATCCGCGCAAGCCCGACTCCCTCGCTACCAACTCCTTCGAGGTCGTAGAATGTTACAAGATTCTTCTTGCGCCAGCCGCTATCGACGAGCCTCAAGACCTCGTCTACCTTTTCGCGGCTTACATGGAAGTCGTCGGCGAACGCCTCCTCGAGCGGCGTGGAGCGAAGCGGGTAAATTCGGTGAGCCCACGCGAAGCCGCGAGCTTCATCAATATCGCCGGCCATAACGGCGCGAACGATCGCCAGCCTCGCCAGTTCAAATTCCTTGCTCATGTCCGGAAATCATCATTCTTCCCGGACCCAATTTTGGACCCAAACTGCCCGTGACTAGAGGTAATTCGCTGGACTAGCCGGGATACGAGCAAGAAAAATCTGTTGGAAATTGCAACAGGATAGAACCAACCGACACAGGGCGAAAACACGGCGGGCGCATTTCAAGACCGGTGCCTTAAACCACTCGGCCACCCTTCCAAGCGTTGAAATCTATAGACTTTCTCGCATTGCGCGCAGAACGTACCGTGGACGTACTACCGATTTACTACCCTTTGTCGTCGCGATTGTTTATGGCGGCTCGCAACGCCCCGTCAACCGCTGATGCGGCCTCGCTTTGCATATTCGGCATCAGGTGGCTGTAGATGTCCATGGTGATCGCGATCGACGAGTGTCCAAGCCGCTCTTGGACGACTTTCGGGTGAACCCTGGCGGCCAGCATGTGGCTGGCGGCCTAGCTGAGTTCGAACGAGCGTTTGGAATTGGCGCACTGTCGGCGCTCCTATTCAATGGTGATGCGGAAAGGAAAAAGGCCGGCGAGGAGCTCGCCGGCCGGTTAGCTAGGCGGCGGGTTTCGCCGCCTCTTCGATTGCTGCGATAAACTGGCGATCGGGCCGTCGCCTTCGTCAAAGACGAAGCCGCGATGAGCAGCAATGGTGGACGATGATCGCCGGTATAGTGATGATGCTTTACAAGGTCGCTATACCGCTCTAATCACCGCCACTGCAACTTCTTGCGTATTGCCTTCCTCTTCTGCTCTGCCTTCAGCACCCGGTCCAGTTGCTCTGCCTGCCGCACAACCTATGAGATGGCGCCGTCGTCGGTACGGGCAAGCCGTAATCCATAAACAATCTGATCATCATTTAATGGTGTTGGTCGTCCCGCCTCATATTGGAACATCGCCTTTCCGAAGGCTAAGAGCGTCGCATCGTCATCGAGCGGAATCTTGTGTCCCTCTTCAAAACCGGTTTTCCGCTCCACAAATCTTATATAGTTTGAGTAATCTTGGCCCCCTCCATAGCGATTTATGATCCCGCCGACTGTCGTGACGCCACTTGCAGCATATCGCCGTAGCAATTCCCACCAGACAGCAACGCCATACTCAGGCGCCTCAAAAATCGTCGTCTTGTTACCTGGGGTCGTTTCAACCGTGTCCACGTATCCAGGAGAGCGCTCTTCCCAGGTTGCTCCATTAATCGCCCCTGGGTTATTACACCGGATCGGCACTGGCTTGGTCCGATCAAATGGATTCGACGAGAAAAATCCGTCCGGAACCAGGCTGCGGTAATTAGGAGCCCTCTTTTCGCCGATTTCGTCCTTCTTTTTTGAAACAGTCTTTTTACGTGACGGTGTACCATCGTCTTCAAAAGGTTCTCGAAGCTGGTTTGTGTCTTCGTCATCCCATGGATAGAAGTCCTCATCGCCGATACCGGCGATCGTAAGTCTCTCGTCCCTTTGATCTTCGTCAGGCGCTCTTAGGAAATATTCTGTGGCTGTTCTGCCGCGGCCGCTAGCATAACGTGTGTGGGGCTTAGGAGCTTGGTTGTCTGCGATAACCATTTTGTCAGAGTCAACACGCTCGACCACTAGGTAAACGTGATCTGCGCCGGCTGGTGATGTATTGTCGAATGTGACGCCGACATCACCTGCCCGTTGCTCTCCAACTCGAATGCGTTTCCAATGACGGCTGCCTCTGTCATTGCCGCCCAGTCGCATCGCGAGTTTGCCCGCACCCAATGTCATTGGAACGTCAATACCGGATTCATCGAGAAAAGCGCTTAGTGTTGCGGCACAAGCGTTGTGCATTGTGTATCCCAAACCTGCCCTCTCCATCGCCTTAGCGGCGATGTCTTGTACTCTCTCTATACTTTTCGTCTTGCTGCCCAATTCGATCAGCTCGTCAATATGATCTTTGTCCATTTATTCCTCCCGATTTATTGCAGTAATATATCATTTATCTGAGGGTTGCGTACAGTATACTTTACAACTGAACACAGGTCGAAAAACCGGGATCATCCCGCGTTCCGTCGCGTGCAGGACCAGTTCTAAGCCTCGCCGGATCACATGCGCAGCGGCAGCGCCAGTTGGACGCCGTTCGGCCGGCCGGAATGGCTCTCAATGAACTCCCGCAGCACCTCGGAGATCTCGCGGCCCTCAGGGTTTGGCTCTGGCGCGTATTCAGCGAAGCTGTTGAACGGAACTCCGCCGGCGGTCGCTTTCCTGCCTTCGCGCATTTCACGCAGCGCAGCCGGCTGGCAAGGTCGTGGATGGCCGTGGTCGCCGCGTGGGGCAGGGCGGGGTCGACGCTACGGGGCGTCTTGCAGCGCGAGCACCTGATCTCGAGCCAAGCGTAGCCGCCGTTGACGGCCTGGTCGATCGTCGGCGACGGGTGCAAGCCGCTCGCCATCCTTGTGGGCCACACCGAAGTGCTTACAAGCGCGGTGTTCGCGCCCGACGGCGGCCGCATCCTAACCAGTTCCGACGACAAAACCGCGCGGCTGTGGGAGGCATTACCAGAAGTTCAGACTTTGGTTGATCGCGTCAAGGCTGAGGTGCCGCGCTGCCTCACCCCGCAACAGCGCCAACACTTCTTTCTCGAACCAGCGCCAACGAGCTGGTGCGCGGCTATGCGTAAGTGGCCCTACGATGGCGCGACGCCGTGATCCATCTCAAGTTCGCCAAGCTCCGTACTACCGCATTTACTACCCAACTGCGTGGTACGGGCTGCGATGGGATGGAATCCGAGGAGATGCTGGGATCAAAATTCGACAGATGTTTCAGGCTCAAAAGGGATCAGACGCCCGCTGGCCCTTGCGAGATATCGATCACATGGCGCTCGGTGCCAACGGTGATGACGATGGTGTAGGTCTTCGCTGTGCCGCCCTGATCGGTCGGTGGCGCCAAGTGCAGCTGGCCGCCGTACCATTCACCGGACATCAGAGTATTGTCCTTGATGACGGCTTGTTCCAGCGCAGCCATATTGCGCTGGCCAGTTTCGATCGTGGCTTCGATCATCGCCTCGTTCTGTGCCGCAGCGTTGCCCTGGGCGATCGCTGCAGCGGTCGGACTGTAGAAAGTGCCGGTGCGACCGGAACGCGTCGTATAGTGACCATAGCCAGCCTGTGAGGCGCTATACGAATTACCGGCGGCAGCAAGACCGGTGAAGATAGCGGCCGCTACTTGGCGGTTCTTCTCCTCCTGGACCAGCATCTCGTAGGTGACGACCTGCATGCCGAAATCCTGTCCGCCAACATGCTGGACGGCCTCGACTTGGGCTACGCGGAAGTCGACCGGCTGGCGCCCGAGATTGTTGATGCCGACCACGAATACAGGTCGCCCGTTGGCCTGAAGCTGCCGCGCCGCCGGACGGACCAGCACCAGCGAATTCTTCTGCCGCGACACGAGCGCGGGCTGACCATCGCGCATCAAGGCCTGCTGCTGCGGGTTCGACGTCTTGAATGAAACCGTTTCGCCAGCCGAGACACAACCCGCCAGCGTGGCGCACAGCGCCACAATCGACAACTTACGCATTGGAATTCCCCCAAACCTGCCATACCCAAAGCCCAATCGGCGCGCGAGATCAAGAGAGCGAAGGTCTTTATGGCGTGGAGGAATGCGTGGAAGCCCCGCTAAGGGGCTTGGCAGCTCGTCTCTGGCCGGGAGCCAAAGATCAAGGACGGTCTGGCGACTGCCATTAGCGCCGCGCAGAGAAGGCGAGATCAAAAAAACTGTGCGAAAACTGCAATCCCAAGGCCGCGCTCCTCGAAACGAGAGCGCAGCACGATCAGCCCGGAATGCCCCGGGGAGGCGTGGCCTTAGCCTAGCTCAGCGCGAAGGCCAGCAGGCTTGAGCACAGCAGCACGAAGCTTGCTGCTGTGAGGGTCAGGAATCCGTCGGAGACCAAGTCGTGTTTGCGCATGATGCACCTGCTACACTCCGATGCTCTTCCGAATCTATTAAAGCTTTACGAACTTACCTTTCGGGAAAGAGGTGATGCGTCTTTCCATTTCGCGTTGGGCTTTACGCCCGGGTGCGAAAACCCTCATAGGCATGGGCCAGAAAGATCCCCGCGCTCACCAGGCCCATCACCGCCGTAACCGTCTCGATCATTTCAGAACTTCCTTTGCGCCCCCTGCGCACGAGGGAGAGAACGACTGCGGCCTTGCACAGTCAAAAGAATCCTGCGGGCAACGCTGCGATCTGCCGTGAAGTGATGATTTGCTGCAACAGATGTGTGAAAGCGGGACAGCTTTCGCCCGTAGAATGCCGGGGAGGGCGCAACTGAGAATTTACCATGGTACGGCTCTCCCCATTTCCGCCGCGTTCCGGTTGCGATATCCTCACGTTTTGATGCGGAAGGTGGGCCGCATCTTGGGGATCAGTGACGCGAAGGGCCTCGCAAGTGGGCACGCGTCCGGTAGCGTGGTAGTTGGGGTCGATGGGGAAGCGGCAATATCCGATTCGGGCGATGGCGCGGAGTGCGGCTGCGGTCGCGACCTGCCTTGTGCTCGCCAACTGCGCCTCCTCGAACAAGTTCGCGAGCCGCGTCGATCCGAAATACGGCGTTTCCGCAAGCCCGCGCGTGGTCGCCTTCGGCGAACCAGTACCGAAGGGTGGCGGCACCTACCGGATCGGCAAGCCCTACACGGTGGCCGGGCGCATGTATGTGCCCGAGGAAGACGCCAACTACCACGCCGAGGGGCTCGCCTCCTGGTATGGCAATGATTTCCACGGCCGGCTGACCGCCAATGGCGAAGTGTTCGACATGGCCTCGCTGACCGCCGCACACCCGACACTGCCCATGCCCTGCTATGCGCGGGTGACGAATTTGCGGAACGGCAAGTCGCTGATCGTGCGCGTCAACGACCGCGGTCCCTATCATGGCAACCGCCTCATCGACGTCTCGAACAAAGCCGCCGAACTGCTTGAGTTCAAAGGCAATGGCATCGCCCGCGTCCGCGTCGAATATGTCGGGCGGGCGCCGCTGGAGGGCTCCGACGACCGCCAGTTGATGGCGACACTGCGGACGGGCGCCCCAGCGCCATCGCCGTCCGCGGTCCGGATCGCCTCGGCCAGGCCGTTCGTGCCTGACATGTCGTCCTCGGCCGGCCACATCCGCGGCGAAGTTCCGCTGCCGGAGGGACGGCCCTATTCGCTGGGCAATACGTCGGCCGATTACGCCTCGACCAATGCGACCTCGGAGATGTCCGCCTCCGGCCGTGGGCGCGGGCGGGGCACCGGGAATCTGCGGCAGGTGTCGTATGACGCCAATGGCCGCTATGAAACCGATGCCAGCTCGGCCTATGTCCCGATCGATCCGCGCGGTCCGGCGGAAGTGCTGAGCGGCCGCGGGCTGTACTAAAATCAACGGCTTCACGCGCTTATCTTAAGAAAGCTGATCAGCGCCGGCTGCAGCTTCGAGCCCTTCAGGCGTACGCGTTTCCGCCGTCTTTGCCGGATTTGCTTCAAGGAACCGGCGCGGCTTGCGCGATAGGATCATTTTCACTGCGGAAGAGGCGCGCCGGCTTCGGCCTTGCGGCCAAAACCTCAGTTGTTTGCGGTACTTCCAACTGGTAGAAGGCCCCCGTTTCAGGACATCGCCGATGATCGCTGCTTCTCGATCCGCTTTCCTGGCGCGCCGGCCCTGGTGTTCACCTTGGTGCGCGCTGACGGCGGCTGCGGTCGCGCTTGCGATCGGCTTTGGCACCGCGGTCTATGCCGCCAACAACAGCGTGCAGGGCGCCAAGAAGGAGGAGGGCGGCTTTGACGGCGACGCGCCGACCGCGATCCTGATCGAGGCGTCCTCGGGCAGCGTGCTGTTCGAGAAGAACGCCGACGAGCTCCGCGCCCCCTCGAGCATGATGAAGCTGATGACGGCGGAAGTCGTCTTCAACGCCCTCAAGAAGGGCGACATCAAGCTGACCGACGAATATCGGATCAGCGAGTACGCCTGGCGACGGGGCGGGGCGCCCTCCGGCAGCTCGACGATGTTCGCCGCCATCCATAGCAAGGTGTCGGTCGACGACCTCCTGCACGGGGCGATCATCCAGAGTGGCAACGATTCCTGCATCGCGCTTGCCGAAGGCATCGCCGGCAGCGAGGGCGAGTTCGCTGCCAACGTCATGACCAAGCGCGCCCGGGAGCTGGGGCTGATCAAATCGACCTTCGCCAATTCCAACGGCCTGCCCGACCCCGGCAACAAGATGACCGTCCGCGAGCTGGCGAAGCTCGCGCGCTACATCATCCTGACCTATCCCGACATGTACAAACTGTTCGGCGAGAAGGAATTCACCTGGAACAAGATCCGCCAGCTCAACCGCAATCCGCTGCTGAACTCGCTGAACGGCGCCGATGGCCTCAAGACCGGCTACACCAAGGAGGGCGGCTACGGCATGGTCGGCTCGGCCGTGCAGAACGACACGCGGCTGATCGTGGTGGTCAACGGGCTGGAGGACGCCGATGACCGTGCGAGCGAGGCCAAGAAGATGCTGGAATGGGGCTTCCGCAGCTTCGAGACCCGCACGCTGATCGCCGCCAACCAGACCATCGGTTACGCCCGGGTGTTCGGCGGGGAAAGCCGTTCGGTGAAGCTGACGAGCCCCGAACCGATCAAGGTGATGGTGTCGAAGAACGGCAATGAGAAGCTGCTCGCGCGCGTGGTCTATAGCGGCCCGGTGCGGGCGCCGATCCAGGCTGGGCAACAGATCGGCGTCGTCAGGGTCTGGCGGAGCGGCAATCTTGCCGTGGAAACGCCGGTCTACGCGGCGGACGCGATCGGCACGGGATCGACTGTGCGCCGGGCGCTCGACGGCGCCCAGGAGCTGGTCATCGGCATGTTCCGCGCGGGCGTCGAGAAGCTCTGACATGGCAAAGGCTAAGGTCAAGCGATCATCCTTGCGCGGGCGCTTCATCACGTTCGAAGGCGGCGAGGGGTCCGGAAAATCCACCCAGATCAAGCGGCTCGCCGAGCGGCTGAACGGGACCAAGCTGCGCACCATCGTCACCCGCGAGCCCGGCGGCTCGCCGGGCGCCGAGATCATCCGCCATCTGCTGCTGTCGGGCATGGGCAAGCTGCTCGGGCCCGACGCCGAGACGCTGCTGTTCGCGGCCGCGCGCGACGACCATGTCCGCACTGTGATCCTGCCGGCGCTGAACCAGGGCATCTGGGTGCTGTGCGACCGCTTCTTCGATTCGACGCGGGTCTATCAGGGCCGGCTCGGGCAGGTGCCGCCCGGCCTCGTCAGCGCCATGCAGCGCGTCACCATCGGCGACCTCAAGCCGGACCTCACCTACATCCTCGACGTGCCCGTGGAAGTCGGCCTGAAGCGGGCGGCGGCGCGCCGCGGCAATGCGGCCCCCGATCGCTTTGAGTCCGAGGACGTCCAGTTCCATCAGGATTTGCGCGAGGCCTACAAGCAACTCGCGATCGAAGATCCTCAGCGCTGCGTGCTGATCGATGCCGATGCCGACGCCGATGCGGTCGCCGAGCGCATCTGGAATGTGCTGCGCGAGCATCTCCTCACGGCATTTCCGGCGGCGAGCCACGCATGAGCGCGCGCAAGGTCGAGCAGGAACTCGCGGTTCGGCATCCGCGCGAGACGCCCGATTTCTTCGGGCATCGCGAGGCGGAGACAGCGCTGCTCGCGGCCTATCGCTCGGGCCGCATTCCGCACGCCTGGCTGATCGGCGGCGCGGCGGGCATCGGCAAGGCGACGCTGGCCTATCGCATGGCGCGCTTCGTGCTGGCGCACCGCCATCCGCTCGCGCCTTCCGTGCAGCAGGCGGAGACGCTGGCGGTCGATCCGCACGAACCGGTGGCAAGGCAGGTCGCGGCGGGCGCCCATGGCGGGCTGTTGGTGCTGGAGCGCGGGCTCAACGACCGCGGCGTGCTGCGGACGGTGATCACGGTCGATGAGACGCGCGAAACCATCTCGTTCTTCGGCTCGACGGCGGCGGTCGAGGGCTGGCGCGTGTGCATCGTGGACACCGTCGATGAACTCAATCCGAATGCCGCCAATGCGCTCCTGAAGATTCTCGAGGAGCCGCCGCAGCAATCGCTGTTCCTGCTGGTCACCCACGCGCCGTCGCGGGTGCTGCCGACGATCCTGTCCCGCTGCCGCAAATTGCTGCTCAGGCCGCTTGATACCGACGACGTGATCCGCGCCGCTTCCGCGGCCACCGAAATGGCACCCGACGATCCGGCGCTGCTCGAGGCCGCCGCGGCGGCGGAGGGCAGCGTGGCGCGGGCGCTGAACCTGCTTGGCGGCGACGCGCTGAAGCTGCAGCAGAAGACCGCAGCCCTGCTTGCGACATTGCCGCAGGTCGATCCGCGTGAACTGCATGCGCTCGGTGATGCGCTCGGCCTCAGCGATCGCGTGGCGCTCGCGGCTTTTATCGAGGGCGTCGAACGCTGGATCAGCGACAAGCTGCGCACGGGCGATCCCAACGCCAATCTGCCGCGCCTTGCACGGCTGGCGGAGGTATGGGAAAAGATCGTCCTCGCCGCGCGCGATACCGAAGCATACAATCTGGAACGCAAACCGCTGGTATTCTCGGTGTTTTCGATGCTCGCGGAAGCCGTGCGGTAATCCGCCGTTTCACCAATCCCGATCATTTTCGCTTGAACTGCACCTTGAGGAATTCGTTGTGGCCCGGAAAGCTTCGAAGAAGAAAAAGACGAAGAAGGCAGCACGCCGCGCCGCCGAGGCCGCGGTGAAGACGCGCGCGAAGAAGAAGGCCCCTGCGAAGAAGGCGAAAAAGACGGCCAAGAAGGCCGTGAAGAAGGCTGCCAAGAAGAAAGCTGCCAAGCAGAAAACGGCAGTCAAGAAAGCCGCGGGCAAGAAGGCAATTGCCAAGAAGGCAACTACCAAGAAAGCGACTGCCAAGACCAAGAAGACCGCGAAAAAATCCGCAAAGACCGCGAAGAAGGCTGCGCCGGAAAAGCCGATTTCTGCTCCGGAGCAGGCCAGCACACTCGCGCCCGCGCCGGTGGTGAAGAAGGCGCCGAAGCCAAAGCCGAAGCCGGCGCAAGCCGCTCCCGCCGCTAACCTCGCGCCTGCACCGACCGCTCGGGGCAACCTGTTCTACATCACGACTGCGATCGCCTATCCGAACGGTCAGCCGCATATCGGCCATGCCTACGAGGCGATCGCGACGGATGCGCTGGCGCGCTTCCAGCGGCTCGACGGCAAGGACGTGTTCTTTCTGACCGGCACCGACGAGCACGGCCAGAAGATGATCCAGACCGCGCAAGGCGAGGGACTGACCCCGGCCGAGCTCGCCACCCGCAACGCCGCCCGCTTCAAGGAGATGGACGAGCGGCTGAATGTCTCGTTCGACCGCTTCATCCGCACCTCCGAACCGGCGCATCACCGCTCGGTGCAGTCGATCTGGAATCGCATGCAGCAGAATGGCGATATCTATATCGACACCTATGCCGGCTGGTATTCGGTGCGCGACGAGGCCTACTACGCCGAGGACGAAACCGTCGTCGGCGAGGACAATGTCCGCCGCGGCCCACAGGGCACGCCGGTCGAGTGGGTCGAGGAGAAGAGCTACTTCTTCAAGCTGTCGGCGTACCAGGACAGGCTGCTTCATCTCTACGAAAGCCAGCCCGATTTCATCGGGCCTGACTCGCGCCGCAATGAAGTCATGAGCTTCGTCAGGAGCGGGCTGAGGGATCTTTCGATCTCGCGCACCACCTTCGACTGGGGTGTCAAGGTGCCCAACGATCCCGAGCACGTGATGTATGTCTGGGTCGACGCGCTCACCAACTACATCACCGGTGTCGGCTTTCCCGACGAGGCCGATCCGAACTGGCGCTACTGGCCGGCGGACGTGCACATCATCGGCAAGGACATCATCCGCTTCCACGCGGTGTACTGGCCGGCCTTCCTGATGTCGGCCGGCGTCCCCGTCCAGAAGCGCGTCTATGCCCACGGCTTCCTGTTCAGCAGGGGAGAGAAGATGTCGAAGTCGGTCGGCAATGTCGTCGATCCCTTCGACTTCGCCGACCAATACGGCGTCGACCAGCTTCGCTACTTCTTCCTGCGCGAGGTACCCTTCGGACAGGACGGCAACTACAGCCACGAGGCCATCGTCGCGCGCATCAATGCCGACCTCGCCAACGATCTCGGCAATTTGGCGCAGCGTTCGCTGTCGATGATCGCCAAGCAGCTCGGCGGCGTGCTGCCGGAGCCCGGCGAGTTCTCCGATAACGACAAGGCGATCCTGGCGCAGGCAGATAACATGCTGGAGGCCTCGCGACATGCGATGGCGACCCAGCAGATCCATCAATGGCTGAACGCGGTGTGGGCCGTGGTGGCCGAAGCCAACCGCTACTTCGCGGGCGAGGCGCCGTGGGCGCTGGCCAAGACCGATCCTGCCAGGCAGAAGACGGTGTTGTATGTGACCGCGGAAGTCGTGCGCCAGATCGCGATCCTGACGCAGCCGGTGATGCCGGAAGCCTCGGCCAAGCTGCTCGACAGTCTGGGCATCCCCAGGGATGATCAGACGTCTCGCCAATTCGCTGCCTTTGGCGAGCGGCTCAAGCCGGGCGTCCAATTGCCGCCGCCGGTCGGCGTGTTCCCGCGCTACGTCGAACCAAAGGCCGATTGAGCGGTTGGAAGAACATGCTGGTCGACAGCCATTGCCACCTGGATTTTCCGGATTTTGCCGAGGATCTCGACGCCATCGTCGCGCGGGCCGAAAGCGCGGGCGTGGGGCGTATGGTCACGATCTCGACCCGGGTCCGGCGGCTCGATGCGCTGCTTGCGATCGCCGAGCGCTTTCCGAACGTCTATTGCTCGGTTGGCACGCATCCGCATGAGGCCGACCAGGAAGACGGCATTCCGCCGGCCGAACTGATCGAGCTGACCAGGCATCCGAAGGTCGTGGCGCTCGGCGAAGCCGGGCTCGACTACTTCTACCAGCACGGTTCGCGCGAGGCGCAGGAGCGCGGCTTTCGCGCACATATTGCGGCTGCGCGCTCGACCGGCCTGCCGCTCGTGATCCATACCCGCGAGGCGGACGAGGATTGCGGCCGCATCCTGGAAGACGAGGTGGCGAAGGGACCGTTCAAGGCGGTGCTGCATTGCTACACCGGCGGGCGTGAGCTCGCGATGAAAGCGATCTCGCTTGGTCTGTCGATCTCCTTCACGGGAATCCTGACCTTCAAGAAATCGGAGGCCTTGCGAGCGCTCGCGGCCGAACTGCCTGACGATCGCATCATGGTCGAGACCGACTCGCCGTATCTCGCGCCCGGCAAATTCCGCGGCAAACGCAACGAGCCTTCCTACGTGGTCGAGGTCGCCAAGGTCCTCGCCGAAACGCGCGGCATTTCGCTGGAAGACATCTCGCGGCAGACCACCGAAAACTTCTTCCGGCTGTTCTCGAAAGTGCCGGCTCCGAAAGAGGCGGCATGACGATCACGTTGACGATTTTGGGCTGCGGCTCCTCCGCCGGCGTGCCGCGCCCGGCGCTCGGCTGGGGCGCCTGCGATCCGAACAATCCGAAGAACCGCCGCCGCCGCTGCTCTCTGCTGGTCGAGCGCAACGGCGCGCATGGCACCACGCGGATCGTGGTCGACACTTCGCCCGACCTGCGCGAGCAACTGATCGACGCCAATGTCGATCACATCGACGCGGTCTTTCTCACTCATGAGCACGCCGACCAGACCCATGGCATCGACGACCTCCGCTCGGTGGTGATGCACCAGCGCCGGCGCATTCCGGTCTACTTCAATCAGTCGACCGCCAAAGACATCATGGCGCGGTTCTCCTATTGCTTCATCTCGCCTGAGGGCAGCGACTATCCGCCGATCCTGACGCGTCACGGCATCGAGGCGGGCGAGAGCCACACCACCGAAGGGAAGGGCGGTCCGGTCAAGCTTTCCGCCTTCCTGGTCCAGCACGGCAGGATTCCCGCACTCGGCTTTCGCGTCGGCAATGCCGCCTACACGCCCGATCTGCACGACATTCCCAAGGAAAGCTGGCCGGCGCTGGAGAACCTCGATCTCTGGATCGTCGACGGATTGCGCTATGTGACGCATTCCAGCCATTTCAGCGTGGCCGACGCGCTGTCATGGATCGACCGCTTCAAGCCGAAGCGTGCCGTCATCACCAACATGCACGCCGACCTCGACTATGAGGCGTTGCGGCAAAAGCTGCCCGCCGGCGTGGTGCCGGGGTACGACGGGATGCGGCTGGTGTTGGACAAGCTGCCGTAGGGTGGGCAAAGCGAAGCGTGCCCACCACTTCTTGCGGAGTGCGGATGGTGGGCACGCTTCGCTTTGCCCACCCTACGAAATCGGCGCCACGCCTCCACCGTCATTGCGAGCGCAGCGAAGCAATCCATCCAGCCACGGGTGCAAGCGGAGACGTGGATTGCTTCGCTGCGCTCGCAATGACGCCGTGGTGGGCGTTCGACAGTTACGCCGTGATCGCCTTTGCCGATCCGACCTGGTCGCGCAGCATGAATTTCTGGATCTTGCCGGTCGAGGTCTTCGGAATCGGGCCGAACACGACCGCCTTCGGCGTCTTGAAGCCGGACACCTGATCGCGGCAGAAGGCGATGATCTCGGCTTCGGTGGCAGTCGCACCTTCCTTCAGCTCGACAAAGGCGCAGGGCACTTCGCCCCATTTCGGATCGGGCTTTGCGACCACGGCCGCAAACAGCACGGCGGGATGCTTGTAGAGGATGTCCTCGACCTCGACCGAGGACACGTTCTCGCCGCCGGAGATGATGATGTCCTTGGAGCGATCCTTGATGATGACGTAGCCATGCTGGTCGAGCACGCCGAGATCGCCGGTGTGGAACCAGCCGCCGGCGAAGGCTTCACGCGTCGCCTTCTCGTTCTTCAGATAGCCCTTCATCACGATGTTGCCGCGGAACATGACTTCGCCGATGGTCTCGGCGTCGCGCGGCACGGGCTGCATCGTGCTGGGATCGAGCACGGTGACGGCCTCTTCGAGCGGGTAGGGCACGCCCTGCCGCCGCTTCATCTGCGCGCGCTGCGGGGCGGGCAATTCGTCCCAGCCGGGCTGCTCGGCGCAGACGGAGGCGGGGCCATAGACCTCGGTCAGGCCATAGACATGGGTGAGTTTGATGCCGATCCGCTCGGCGCCTTCGAGCACGGCGACCGGCGGGGCGGCGCCTGCGATCAATCCGATCACGGGCCTTGCGCGCTCATCCTTCGGCGCGTCCGGCGCATTGATCAGCACGTTGTAGACGATCGGCGCGCCGCACATGTGGGTGACGCCGTGTTTTGCGATCAGCTCGAAGATTCTGGTGGGCTCGACCTTGCGGAGGCAGACGTTGACGCCGGCCGCAGCCGCCAGGGTCCAGGGGAAGCACCAGCCGTTGCAGTGGAACATCGGCAGCGTCCAGAGATAGACCGGATGCTGGCCGAGATTGCCGGCCAGGATGTTGCTGACGGCATTGAGATAGGCGCCGCGGTGATGGGTCACGACGCCTTTGGGGTTGCCCGTGGTCCCCGACGTGTAGCTCAGCGCGATCGCTTCCCATTCGTCGTCAGGCCGACGCTCGACAAAATTGGGGGCGCCCAGCGCGAGCGCCGCTTCGTATTCGATCTCGCCGATACGCTGGCCGCCATCGAACGATGCATCATCTACGTCGATCACGAAGGGTTTTGGGCCTTTCATCTGCGCCAGCACATCGGCGATGACGCCCGAAAATTCCGGATCGACCAGGATGATCCTGGCGCCGCCATGAGCGAGCTGGAATGCGATCGACGGCGCGTCGAGCCGGATGTTCAGCGTATTCAAGACCGCGCCGGTCATCGGCACCGCGAAGTGCAGTTCGTTCATCGCGGGGATGTTCGGCAGCATCGCCGCAACGGTATCGCCGACCCCGATGCCGCGGCTGGCGAGATAGGACGCGAAGCGCCGGCAGCGGTCATAGGTCTCGGCCCAGGTGAAGCTGCGGCCTTCATAGACGGTACTGACATGGTCGGGATAGATGGCGGCCGAACGTGCCAGGAAGCTCAATGGCGTCAGCGGCACGTAGTTGGCCGGCGTCTTGTCCAATCCGATATTGTACTGGTTCTGGGCTGCGCTCATGGCTCGATCCCATTAAAGATTAAAGTCTCACAAGAACCCGATGGAAATCCACGGGAAGACCGCGACGATGATCAGGCCAACCATCAGCGCCAGAAGATAGCCCCAGATCGGTCTGATGCCTTGCGCCGGATCGACGCGCCCGATGGCGCAGGCGGCATAATAGCCGACGCCGAAGGGCGGTGCGAACAATCCGATGCCCATCGCCAGGATGATGATCATGGCATAGTGCACCTCGTGGACGCCGACGGCGCGCGCGATCGGGAACAACAATGGCCCGAACAGCACGATCGCCGGTATCCCCTCGAGCACGCTGCCGAGGATCACGAAGGCCAGGATCGACACCGCGATGAAGCTCGCCGAGCCGCCAGGCAGGCCGGTCATGGCGGCAGCGAGCGCCCGGGAGAAGCCGGACTGGGTGAGCCCCCAGGCCATCCCGGTCGCCGTGCCGATGATCAGGAGGATCGCCCCCGACAGGCACGCCGTCTCGACCAGCATTGGCACGAGTCGCCGCCAGTCGAAATTGCGGTAGATCAAGAGGCCATAGATGAAGAAGCCGACGATAAAGGCATAGACGATGCCGATCGTGGAGACTTCCGTCGCGGTGGCGATGCCCTCGATCACCGCGTAACGGATCACGAAAGGCAGCGCCAGCGCGGGCAGGGCGATGATGAGCGTCCGCCCAATCTCGGCGCCGCTCGCCTTTTTCACATGCCGCAAGTCCTCCTTGCGGTAGCGCCACCAGACCAGCGCGGACAGCGTGATCGCCAGCACCACGCCTGGCAGCAGGCCGCCGGTGAACAGCGCGGCAATCGAAACGCCGGTGACCGAGCCGATGGTGATCAGCACGAGGCTCGGCGGGATGGTTTCGGTCTGCGCGCCGGTGGCGGAGAGCAGGGCGACGAGATCGCCGGGCCGGGCGCCGCGCGCCTTCATCTCCGGAAACAGCACTGGCGCGACGGCAGCCATGTCGGCCGCCTTGGAGCCGGAAATACCCGAGACCAGGTACATCGCGCCGACCAGCACGTAATGCAGGCCGCCGCGGACGTGGCCGAGCAGGCTCGCCAGGAAGGCGACCATCGCCCGCGCCATGCCGGTCATCTCGATCAGAAGCCCCAGGAAGACGAACAGCGGCACCGACAACAGGATCAGATGGCTCATGCCCTCGTCCATGCGGCCGACCAGCACCATCAGCGGCGTGCCAGTGGTCAGCGCCAGATAGCCGTAGGTCGCAAGCCCGAAGGCGAATGCGATCGGCACGCCGGCAAAGACCGAAAAACCGGTGACGCCGACAAAGAAGATGATGAGATTGAGATTGCCGAGCGGCCGCAAGGCGCCCTTGAGCAGCCAGAACACGGCGATCACCGCCGCCACGGATGCGATTGCGGCCAGCACCGTCCGCACATTGGCGGCGCGGGCAAGCCGCAGCAGTGCGAACAGCGCCATCAGGCCGATCCCGGTCGGCAGCGCCGCCGCCCGCCAGCTATTGAGGATCTGCAGCGCCGGCGTCGTGATGTAGCTTTCCTCGTAGGCGTATTCGTAGGACGGCCAGGCGATCAAGAGCAGGAACGCCAGCGCCGCGGCGGTCGCGACGAGATCGAGATAGGACCGCAGCGCCGGAGGTGCATTGGCGACAATTGCGGTCATTCGCATGTGCTCGGCGCGGCGGAACGCGACCGCAGCGCCCAGCATCGCCAGCCACAGGAACAGGATCGAGGCCAGTTCGTCCGACCAGATCAGCGGGCTGTGCAGCGCATAGCGAGCCACCACGCCGGCGAACAGGATCACGATCTCGGCCACGACCAATAGCGCCGCCGGGATCTCGACCAGCCATCCGAGCGCGTGTTCGACCGATTCCGTGAACGAACGGCGGCGAGGGGAGTGATCCGCCTCGCCGGCCATGATCTCGCTCAGTTCGGCATGAGCCATGACGGCCCCCTGCACTAGAGATTATTGTGTTGGCACGCTGTGCGGTTACGACAGCTTGCCGACGGATTTCTCCAGGAGCTCCCAGGCCTGGTCGCCATACTTGCCCTTCCATTCAGCATAGAAGCCCGCGGTGCGCAGTTTGTCGCGGAACGGCGTAATGCCCGGCTGGTTGAAGACGAGACCCTTGCCGGCCAATTCTTGCTGCAGGCTGGCGTTCAGCTTGGCGACGTCGGCGCGCTCGTTGACGGCGGCCGCATTGACGTTCTTGGCGACGATGGTGCGGACATCCTCCGGCAGCTTCTCCCAGGCGCGGCGGTTGGCCAGGAACCAGAAGCCGTCCCACATGTGGTTGGTCAGCGAGCAGTACTTCTGCACCTCGTAGAGCTTGGCGGTCGAGATGATCGCCAGCGGGTTCTCCTGGCCCTCGACGATCTTGGTCTGCAGCGCCGAATAGACCTCGCTGAAATTGATCGAGGCGGGGGCGGCGTCGAACGCCTTGAACATCGAAGTCCACAATGGCGAGACCGGCACGCGGATCTTGAAGCCCTTGTAATCCTCCGGCCCGTTGATCGGCTTGGTCGAGGACGTGGTCTGGCGGAACCCGTTATCCCAGATCTTTTCCATCACCTCGAGGCCGGCCTTCTTGATCTCGCCGCGGACATAGGCGCCCAGCCCGCCGTCCATGGCCTTCCAGACCGTGTCATAGTCTGGGAACGCGAAGCCGATGCCGTTGATGGATGCCGCCGGCACCAGCGTCGACAGGATCAGGCCGGACAGCGTGAAAAACTCGACGCCGCCGGAACGGATCTGGCTCAGCACGTCGGTATCGGAACCGAGCTGGTTGTTGGGGAAAACCTGCAGGTCGAAGCGGCCATTGGTCTCGGTCTTGATCGCCGCCGCCATCTCGCGGGCGCGGACGTTCATGGGATGGCTCTCCGGGAGATTGTTGGCGTATTTGTAGGTGAATTCGGCGGCTTGCGCGCGGGCCACCAATGGCGCGCCAAGGCCGCCCAGGACGGCCGAGGCAGCCGATGCCTTCAGTAGCGCGCGTCGTGAAAAGCTCATCTGGTTTGCTCCCTTTATGAGGCTTGTTGTTTTCCGTGCCGCGGATCGGCAAGCGATCTCGCCGGCGCTTATTGCAGCGTCTGGAGCCCGCGGCAATATGAGCTTTCAGACAGGGCAGCGCACGGCTGGATGCTCACATGCGGACGGGCCGAAACGCTCGCTCCGGATCGCGTGACGGGAGGCTTGGCGCTGACGCAGCAAATCGGCATTTCCATCAGGAAGTTCGCCTAAATCTTTGATCTGATTGGATATAAAAATATTCCATAATATACCTTATGCGAATTTCGTATAGGCGATAGTCTCGATCCCTTGTTTGTGGTTTGGCGCTGTTTCAAATATCTCCATGATTGCCTCGGCACGGTCATCCATGCCTTCCAGCGTGGCCATAAAGGTACCCGGGACAATAGTCAGCGCTCAGGCGTGACGCCGCATTTTCCGACCGACAGCCCTCCCCAGTTCCCAGCGAATCTTGTTCAGCTCGTTGCCGAGGTCGTGCTTGCTCAGCAGCAGATTGGGAATTGCCAAATCGAATGCGCGCCGGTCATGGACGTGCCCGCATTCTACTTTACCACTTCCGACCTCCGGGCACTTTGCCTGCGGTCGGTGCTGGCATTTCGATCATCGGCGCCAGCCGCCGTTCCTAGAATGCCTTTTTCGTCTCCGGCCGGTGCTTGTTCGTCGGCACAAAACCCGACGGCTTTGCTTCGCGCGGCTGGCGCACCCAGACCTCGCGATTCGGATGCAGGCCGCCGCCGCGAGTGGCAGGAACGGCGGTGAGCCGCGCGCGGTGCAACAGGCGCGTATCCGCGTCACCGCAATTCGGGTGGATGCCGCCGTTATCCGCCACCACCTTGTCCCATGCGGCTTTGCGCTGCCTGAGAACGGCAGGATCCGACAGCTCCGTGCAGTTGAGCTCGTTCTTGTTCAAGTCCGCGACGATCTCGTCACCGTCCTGAACGAGAGCGATTGGTCCGCCAAGGGCCGCTTCAGGGCCGACATGGCCGATGACAAGGCCGACCGATCCGCCGGAGAACCGCGCGTCGGTCATCAGCGCCACCACGATTCCCCGCTCGCGGCACAGCGTGGTGATGCGCGAGGTCGGGTCAAGCATCTCCGGCATGCCCGGAGCGCCGCTCGGCCCCTCGTAGCGCACGATGATCATGTCGTTGTTCTGGGATCGCCCGGGCGTCTTGTCGAGCGCGTCAAGCAGGCCCAGCTCGCCTTCGAACACGCGCGCCTTGCCGCGGAACAGATTGTTTTCCAGTCCGCCTTCGACGCCGGCAAGCTTCAGGATCGCCGAGAATTCCGGCGACAAATTGCCGCCGAGAACCCGCAGGCCTCCGGTCGGCTTATAAGGCTTGGCGACGGGATAGATCACCGTGCCATCGACGGCCTTAGTGCCGAGGCGCTTGACCTGCTGCGCCAGCGTTTCGCCCGTGCAGGCCATCACGTCGCCGTTGAGAAGCCCGGCCTCCAGCAGTTCGCGCACGATCACCTGCACGCCGCCAACCTGGTCGATGTCGACCATCGAATACTTGCCATACGGGCGGGCGTCGGTGAGGACCGGAACGACATACTGCGACAGATGATTGAACTCGGCCGGCGTCATCACCTCTTTCCAGAAGTCCGCAAAGCCTGCGGCGCGCGCGATCTCCGGCGCATGCAGGGTGACATTGGTCGAACCGCCGACCGCCATTGCGACGATGACGGCGTTTCGGATGGAATCGCGAACCACGATGTCGCGCGGCTTCAGGTCCTTCGCGATCATTTGCGCGAGGTAGTCGACCAGCTGGCCCGGGAATTCCTTGAGCCGGCGGGGATCGTCGGACGGTGGCGCCACCATGTGCAGCGGCTGCATGCCGACGACGCCAATGAATGTCTGCATGGTGTTGTAGGTGAACATGCCGCCGCAGCTACCGTATCCGGGGCAGGCATGACAGGCGATGTGATGGCGGTATTCGGCGTCTGGGTTGCCGGCGACCTGATAGGCACTGACGATGTCGAGCTTCTCGCCGGTGTTCGGGTCGGTACCGGGATGGATCGGCCCATCCGACATGATGATCGCCGGCTGATTGTGCTCGAGCAGCGCCGCCAGCGTGCCGACCGGCGGCTTGTCACAGGCTACGACGGCGATGGTACCGCGGAGACCGGTCGCGCTCAAATGCTCGCAGAGCGCATCGTGAGTGACCTCACGCCCGATCAGCGAATAGCGCATTTCGCGGGTGCCGTTGCGGATACCGTCCGACGTCGCGATCGTGTATTCCGGTTGGACCAGGCGCAGCTTCAACTGGCCCGCGTCCCTGCCGATGCGGCTCTTGAGACTGGCGTGGATGGCATCGACCTTCGCCGTCACACCCATGTAGCACTGGCTGTCGCCTTTGGTGCCGACCACGCCAACCGACGGCTCGTGGATCAGATCCGGATCGGTGCCAAGCTCTCGCGCAATCCCGATGGTTTGGGTGGAGCGGCCTGGATGCCGGTCGATGATGACGGCTTTCGATTCTGTCACGGCGAGTTTCCTTCCAAGCGAACGGCTTGTTTTGATCGACAAAGTGCGGGGCGCACCGCGTGCGAGAGGATACGACCAAGTTCCCAGTGGCAACGCGGCGGGCCGAATGCGAGATTGATCGCGGTCGGCCCGTTCAGTGCATAAGCCCCGAAGATCGCTGACACAATCGGATTGTCAAACCATCTTGCGTTGAGGCGGCGGCTGGCTGGGGCGGGAGGTACTCAGCCATGGTCCTACCCTGCCCTGGGTCGACCACTACTACAGACTTCTTCGTAAAGCACGGAAGCAGACGAGTTCTCAATCTTGCTCCGATCAAGCTGAATTCGAGCAATGCAATAATCGGATCAGGAAACCCGAGCCCGCTGCCAATTCTTGCTGAACGCGTGCAGGAATCCAGTAAACTTCACGCCGCTGGGTCGGCAAGCATTGTTGCTATGATAAAGTGAGGACGTTACGCGCGGTTTCTGACTCAAATCTCGCGGCGTCTAAGCGACCGAGCGAGTTTGTCTCTTCACAAATGGGAGGTCTCGCTATGCCGAGAAAAGAGATTCTCGACCAAATCCAGAAGTACACCCACCCGTTCCGCGTCACTAACGGCAAGGGCTTTCAACTGAAGGATTTCGACCCCGGTGATACGCGCACCCTGAAGATGGACAAGGGTGAAGCAGCCGACCTCCTTCAACGCGGCACTCAGTGGCTCGCAGAAGAACAGGACATGCTGTATGCCCAGGACCGCTGGTCGCTGCTGCTCGTCTTCCAGGCCATGGATGCTGCTGGCAAGGACAGCACGATCAAACACGTCATGTCGGGGGTCAATCCGCAAGGCTGTCAGGTCTCCTCGTTCAAGCAGCCATCGCAAGAGGAGCTCGACCACGACTTCCTGTGGCGCTACGTCAGGCGTCTGCCCGAGCGTGGGAAGATCGGCATATTCAACCGCTCCTACTACGAGGAGGTCCTCGTTGTGCGTGTGCACGAGGATATCCTGAAGCGACAGAAATTGCCTCCGCAGTTCATGGGCAAGCGCATCTGGGACGAACGGCTCGCCGACATCGCGCGTTTCGAAGACTACCTGACCCGGCAGGGCGTGGTCATCCTCAAGTTTTTCCTGAACGTGTCGCGCGAGGAACAGAAGAAGCGTTTTATGAAGCGCCTCGACAACGCGGAGAAGAACTGGAAGTTCTCTCCTTCGGACGTCCATGAGCGCAAGTTCTGGCGCGACTACATGCGCTCATTTGAAGATGCGATCCGGGCCACGGCTTCGCAGCACGCGCCGTGGTATGTGGTGCCGGCCGACAACAGGTGGTTCACCCGGCTTGTCGTCGCCGCGGCGATCGTGGAGACGGTCGAGCAGCTTGACCTTGCATACCCGACGCTGAGCGCGGAGCAGAAGAAGGAGGTGGCGGCCGCGCGTACGGAGCTTGCGCGCGAAGCCTGACGCCCTTGTCCAAGGCTCTGCGATCAGTTGCCGGCTTCGGCAGCGACGACAACCTCCCGCAACGAACCCGACGAGCGAATGATCAGCTTCTCAGCCTCAACGACGAGGAAGAACACCAAACCGCCTGCCAGCAGCCAGGGCCAGACCCATAACGGGATAGCTTCGTTGCCGAACATCGCCTGGAACGGTGGTGTGTAGGTGAAGATCAGTTGCAGGATCACCACGGCAATAATGCCGAGCGGCAAGTACTGATTGCCCATGTGCGCCTTGAGGTCGAGCGACGAGTCGAGCAGATAGCGGCTGTTCAAGAGATAGAACACCTGGCCAATCGTGATGGCATTGACGGCGACCGTCCGCGCCAATCCGTCCGAAGCGCCCTGGCCCTTCATCCAGAAGAACGCCAGCAGGGTGTAGGCAAGGAGCGCCAAACCAACAAAGACGATCCGCCAAATCCCGAAGCCGGTGACGATCGGGCGGTCCGCCGCGCGCGGAGGCCGCTGCATCACATCGATCTCGTGCGGCTCGAAGGAGATGACCAGGCCAAGCGCAACCGAAGTCACCATATTGACCCAGAGCACTTGCGGGGCGGTGATCGGCATGGTGAAGCCAAGAAAGATTGCCGACGCAATCACCAGCGCCTGCGCGACGTTGGTCGGCAACAAGAAAAGCATGGCCTTCTCGATATTGTTGTAGACCGTGCGTCCCTCTTTCACCGCTGCCGAGATCGAGGCGAAGTTGTCGTCGGCCAGGATCATCCCGGCTGCTTCCTTCGTTACCTCGGTGCCTTTGATACCCATCGCAACGCCGATGTCGGCTTTCTTGAGCGAAGGCGCATCGTTTACGCCATCGCCTGTCATTGCCACGATTTGGTTGTTGGCCTGAATGGCCTTCACAAGGCGCAGCTTGTGTTCAGGGCTTGCACGCGCGAAGACATCAACGGCGCGAACGCGTTCCTGCAACGTCGCGGTGTCCATACCCTCGATCTCGGCGCCCGTGATCGCCGTCTTCCCGTCACCGAGACCAAGCATCTTGGCGATGGCCGCGGCGGTGATCTTGTGATCGCCCGTGATCATGGTGACCCGGATGCCACCGCCGTGGCACTCCTTCACAGCCTCGATGGCCTCTTTGCGCGGCGGATCCAGCAAGCCGATCAGGCCGAGCAAGACGAGCGTCCGCGGCAAGTCGGCCGCGGTGAGACCGCCGGTCTTCACATTCGGATTCTCGAGCCACGCCAGTGCCAGCACACGTTCGCCTTGAGCCGCAAGCCGGTCTGATTGTTTCAAGAAGTGCTCGCGGTCGAGCGGCCTCGGCTGGCCGTTGGCGGTCTGCTGGCGATCGCAGTGATCGAGGATCACTTCCGGGGCGCCCTTGACCAGCAGCACCTGCTCGCCGCTCGCAGCCTCGTGGAGCGTCGCCATGAACTTGTGCTCGGATTCGAACGGAATGGCATCGATACGCGGAGCTGCCGCCTGCTCTGCCTGCCGATCCATGCCGAGCTTGGCCGCGAACGGATAGAGCGCGCCCTCCGTCGGATCGCCCTCCACCTTCCAACGGCCTTCCTCCTGAAACAGCTCCGCATCGTTGCAGAGCAACGAAACCCGCCCCATGAGCGCGAGTACCGGCTCCCTGCCCGCGGGCTCTCCGTCCTTTCTGATCTCCCCCTTCGGCGAATAACCGTCGCCTGTAATTTGATATGCTGACTCAGCCGTGACGGCGGACACCACCATCATTTCCATGAGCGTCAGCGTGCCCGTCTTGTCCGAGCAAATCCGCGACACCGATCCGAGCGTCTCGACCGCAGGCAATCGCCGGATGATGGCGTTGCGCTGCGCCATGCGCTGCACGCCGATGGCCAGGGTAATCGTGATGAGCGCGGGTAGTCCCTCCGGAATGAGCGATACGGCGATGCCGACGACGGCCTGGAACAGCCCCACAAAGTCCATACCCTTCACCCACTTTCCGTAGGCGAATATCAGGACGCTGATCACCCCGATCGCAGCGGTGATGGCGTAGCCGAATTTCTTGACCTGGCGCAGCAACGGGGTCTCGAGCGGACTGACATTGGCGAGCAACTGGTTGATGCGGCCGAGTTCGGTCTCGCTACCGGTCGAGACGACCACCCCGGTCGCGCGACCGGACGTGACCATGGTGCCGGAAAACGCCATGCTCTCGCGATCCCCGACCGTCGCGTTCACAGGTACCGCATCGACGCCCTTCTCCGCCGGCACCGATTCGCCAGTGAGGGCGGCCTCTTCAGTCCGCAGGTTCTTCGCTTCGATGAGCCGCAGGTCTGCGGGAATCTTGTCACCCGACTCCAGGAGCACGACGTCGCCCGGAACAAGCTGCTCCGCAGCAATCATGCGGGTCTCGCCACTGCGCACCGTCCGCGCCTCCGCAGACAGCATGTTGCGGATGGAATCCAGTGCTTTCTCGGCCCTGCCCTCCTGAATGAACCCGAGCAGCGCGTTGAGAACGACCACACCAAAGATGATTGCCGCGTCAACCCAGAGGTTCAGCATCAACTTGGTGAATCCCGCGGCGAGCAGCACGTAGACCAGGATGTTGTTGAACTGCGCGAGAAACCGGGCAAATGGTCCCTCCTTCCTGCCTTCCGGCAGACGGTTTGGCCCGTATTTCCGTAGGCGGACCGCGGCCTCAGCCGGATCGAGACCTTTCTCCCGGCTGGTGCCGAGTCGCTCCACGACCTCTTGTTGAGATGTCGCGTGCCAGGCAACAATCTCGCTGACCGGGTTCGCATTCACTGCTGTGCTCATGCGTCTGCAAGGAAGAAAAGCTTGCGACCTGGAATTCCAGAAACCGAGTACGCGTCTGTGAGCGCGAGCATCATCGCACCGTCGGTCGCCAAATACAACTCAAGGAGCAATTGCGGCCCAGGCTGACGACCAAGGGGCGATAAGGCCGACGGCCCGCGAGCGGATACCAAGCGATATCCGATGCAACGCGTCGACGAACTTCTCATTCGTGGGATCCGAAAACCCCACGGTGTGGCGAACGCTCACCAAGGCAACGTATCTGGCCGTGTGGTGAGGCTTTCGCGTCGCAGCTCGCCGAGATTCTTGGTCGATCGACACGGCCTTGATACGTCAGCAAGGCTTACCTAGCGCCAACGCGTTCGGTCCGTATCACCCTCGCCTTGCTCTCGTCGTGTTGCATGAGCGCGAGACAGTATTCCCGCAAGGTGCGGTGTGCATCGGGACGATTCTGCCGCACGGCATCGCTGAGGAGGCGCCTTGTGATCAAGGCGCATCGCTCGACCTATCTGCCGGGTGAATCATTTAGCTGGATGGTGATCACATCCATCGGTCGCCAGTACGTTTCAAACCCATCACTGTAGTCTTGACGAACCGAGCCTATGTTGAGTTTGCACTGGCCCGTCTGCCGAAAGATCGGCCGCACAAGTCCATCTTCCACCCATGCGCACACATGTTTGCCAAGGCGGATTGCACCTAGCGAACGATCGTAGACAAGGCCAGCAACTCTAATCTTGTAGCTGTTGTATGGTTTGCATTCGGACGCTGCCCAATCTCCAGTAACGTATTTATCGCATAAGGTCGCGGACACCCACGCGCTATTTAGATCAGGGTTGGAACGGAATTCCAGGAACGCTGCGCCGTTGGGCGTGCGCCAGACACTAGGAACTTTCGCAACAAAAACGGATTTGGAATGCGCCGTCACAGGTACGGCCAGCAGGAAAATCGTCGACAATAACGCAATCACTGTCTTCATTCTTGCCTCCTTTAGCGTGTGCTCAAGGTCGAAATGTTCGCAGCAGTTTGCGCCGGAGAAAAATAAACTCAGCGTTTGTATTCGCCGGTGTGTGTCGATTTTCGTTCGATCCGAGAATCCTTTCGTTGTCGGTCACGACAATGAGAGTGTTGCGTGGAGAGAAGGCATGCAATCGCCCCGAATTGTATCCGAGATCAAGACTGTAGACAACGTAAGTTCACCGCGCGTAACAATCGCGCGACGGTGCAGCCTGACGTGTTCTCGATGGTCCCAATGGTCGCTTATAGTTGGTGGTGACCGGCGCAATTGTTGCGACCGCTATCGACCGTAAGGAGCAGCACCCTGACGGAGCTTTCTCGACGCGATTGGCTGCTGATCAGTGCGGCCGCAACCAGCAGTCTTTTGTATCCAGCCATGGCCGATGCATCGAAACAAGATCGAATTCGCCTCTCCTTGAATGAAAATCCGTTCGGTCCCTCGCCCCGGGCGTTGGAGGCGATCAAGGCCCACCTCACCGGTCTCAGCCGCTATACCGGCGACGAACTCACCGAGCTGACGCAGACGATTGCCGCGCGCGAGAATGTTGCTGCCGAGCAGATCGTACTCGGCGAGATCCTCGACGTGCTCGGCCTGTATCTGTCGGCCCGCGGCGGTGTGGGCGGCGAGTTCATCTATTCCGAGCCCGGCTATACTGCACTGGTCGATGCCGTCTCGCCCGCCGGCGGCATTGTCGTCGGCGTTCCCCTCAACGACCGGCTTGAGAACGACCTCCCGGCCATCGCCGGCAAGGTCAATGGACGGACGCGCGCGGTCTATCTCGTCAATCCGCACAATCCGAGCGGCACGGTGAGCGAGGCGGCGCAGTTCATCGACTTCGTGCACGATCTCTCCAAGCGCACGCTCGTGATCGTCGATGAGGCCTATCTCGAATTCACGCCGGATTTCGAGAAGCGAACCGTGGCCGGCCTCGTCCGCGACGGCGATCAGGTCGCCGTCTTCAGGACATTCGCGAAAATCTACGGGCTTGCCAGCCTTGCCATCGGCTACACGCTGGCGCCCGCCGAACTGGCCAAATCGGTGAAGCTGCTCGGCATCGGCGCCTTTTTCGGGCTCAATCGGCTCAGCCTCGTCGCGGCAGACGCCAGTCTGAAAGATACAGACTATGTGCCGTCGGTTCGCGCCAAGGTCGCGGCCGAGCGCGATGCCTGGCACGAGCTGTTCCGGCAACGAAAGGTTCGCTTCACGGAATCGCAGGGCAATTTCGTGTTCTTCGACTCCGGCCGGCCGCAACAAGCCGTTGCGTCCGCGCTCGCAGCACAAGGCATCGACATCGGTCGTAGTTATCCGCCGCTCGACACCTGGGTGCGCATTTCGATCGGCCTGCCGGAGCAAAACGCGATCGCCCGCCGGGCTGTCGCGGACCTGTTGCGCTCGACCTGAGCCGCGCCGTCATGACGGAGGCCTATGCTCACTCACATATTTGATGTTCTGAAAGGCCTGCAGTCCTTCGACCCCGCCTTCCGAACCGACGCCGCTGTCCTTGTAGCCCCCGAACGGCGTCTCCGGCAGCGATGCCTGCCAGTGGTTCACGATGACGTTGCCGGCTTCGATGCCGTCGATCATGGCGCCGGCATTGCGCATGTCGTTGGTCATCACGTAGGACGCAAGGCCGAACGGGAGCCGGTTGCAGAGACGGATGGCATCTTCGGCCGTGTCGAACGCGGTTGTTGCGGCGATCGGGCCGAACGGCTCCACGTTCGAAACCAGGCACTCCTCATCGACATTCGCGATCAAGGTCGGGCTGTAGAAGCAGCCCTCGCCTCCGATCCGCTTGCCGCCGACCGGGATCGCGATCTGTCGCGAGCGGGCATCATCCAGGAAACGGTCCATCGCCTCCAGCCGGCGCGCATTGGCCAGCGGTCCCATCTTCGTCGCCGGATCGAGGCCGTTCCCGACCTTGATGGCTCTTGCGAGCTCGGTGAAACGCGCGACAAAGCGATCGTGGATCGAGCGGTGCACGTAGAACCGCGTCGGTGAAGTGCACACTTGCCCCGCGTTCCGATATTTTGCCGTCACCGCAGAAAGTGCCACCGCCTCTGGATCGACGTCTTGGAAGATCACCACGGGCGCGTGACCGCCGAGTTCCAGAGTCATTCGCTTCATGCCCTGCACCGCCAGCGATGCGAGCTGCTTGCCGACCGAGGTCGAGCCCGTGAAGGTTATGCCGCGAATGATCGGCGAGCCGATCAGCTTCGCCGATATCTCCGCGGGATTGCCGAACACGACGTTCAGCACCCCGTCCGGCAGACCGCTCTCCTGCAGCAATGCGGCAATGGCAAGTGCGGTCGCCGGCGTTTCTTCCGACGCCTTGATGATGACGGAGCAACCGGCGGCGAGCGCGCCGCTGATCTTTCGCGACGGCGTGATTGCCGGCGCATTCCAGGAAGCGAACGCGGCAATGGGACCTAGCGGCTCGCGCACAGCGAACTGCATGGCCCCTTGCGTTCGCGGCGGAATGACCCGCCCATAGGCGCGTCGCCCCTCCTCTGCATTCCAGTTGAAGATCCCCGCGGCCTGCTCAACCTCGGCCTTTGCTTCGGCGATCGGTTTGCCCAGTTCCAACGTGATCAGCGCCGCGATCTGGTCCCGCCGCTCCAGCATCCGGGCGGATGTCTGCTGCAGCACCCGCGCCCGCTCGACCGGCGACGTGCGCCGCCATCGGTCGAAACCCGCGGCCGCGGAAGCCAGGGCTTCGTCAAGATCAGCCTCGGTCGCATGCGGAAGCTCGGCCAGGACATTTCCGGTCGCCGGATTGTAGACCGGCTCGCCCCTTCGGCCGTCAAGGCCGATCCATCGGCCGCCGATGAACAGCCTCAGTTCAGGATAGTCCATTGCCATGCGAACGCTCGATCTCATTTCTCGGTGAGCAGCGGGCAGTTGCCGTCCTTCAAGGAACGAAACGCCTTGTCACCCGAAACGGTGGCGAGCACCTTGTAGTAGTCCCACGGATATTTCGATTCCGAAGGCTGCTTCACCTGCAGCAGGTACATGTCGCGCAACACACGGCCGTCCTCGCGGATACTGCCGTTCACCGTGTAAAAATCATTGATCGGCGTCTTACGCATCTGTTGTGCGACAACCGTTCCTTCATCGCTCTTGGTTACTTCCACCGCCTTGAGGTAGTGCGTCACGGCACCGTAGACGGCCGCCTGAAGGCTGCCGGGCGCCTTGCCGTTGAAGCGCTCCATGAAGCGTTTGCTCCATGCGCGGGTCTTGTCGTTGAGATCCCAATAGAAGCTGTCGGCAAACATCAGGCCTTTGGCGCTGTTGAGACCGAGAGCGTGAATGTCGGGAAGGTTCACGAGCAAGGCCGCGATATTCTGGCCGCCATCGGTCAGACCGAACTCGTTGGCCTGCTTGAGCGAGTTCATCATATCTGCCCCGGCATTGGCGAGGCCGACCACCTGAGCCTTCGATGCCTGCGCCTGCAGCAGGTATGACGAGAAGTCGGAGGTGTTGAGCGGAGCCCGGGCCGATCCGAGTACCTGGCCCCCGTTCGCGGTGACCACCTTGGCCGCCTCCGCTTCCAAGGCGTGTCCGAAACTGTAGTCCGCAGTCAGGAAGTACCAGCTCTTCAGACCCCTATGCACCAGCGGTGCAGTCGCGACATTGGCAAGTGCATAGTTGTCGTACGCCCAATGGATACCGACCGGTGAGCAGGCCTTGCCCGTGAGGTCGGGCGTTCCGGGGCCGGTCGCCAGCAGGACCTTGTTCTTGTCGCGCGAGAGCTGCTGAACAGCGAGGGCGACCGCCGAGGACACGACCTCGGTGATGGTGTCGACACCCTCGGTGTCGTACCAGCGCCGTGCGATGCCAAGCCCGATGTCCGCCTTGTTCTGGTGATCGGCAGACACGACCTCGATCGGAACGCCGGCAACCTTGCCGCCGAAATCCTCAACCGCCATTTTCGCGGCGAGCACGGCGCCTGCGCCGACATTGTCGGCATACGGTCCCGACATGTCCGTGAGCACGCCGATTTTCACGACTCCGCCCGAAATCTCGGCCGCTGCCGGCGTGGCTGCCAGAGCAGTCGATACAGCCAGCACGATGGAACGAAGATTCATTTGCCCTTGTCCTCCCCTTTAATTGAAACTGACAAATTACCCCTTGCCGGCTGTCCGGCTGATTTCCTCGAGCACGGGCAGCAGGTAACCAATGAAAGCCTGAGGGTCCTCACTCATCGGAAAATGGCCGAGGCCTTTCATGATGGTGGCTTGGGCCCCCTTCACACTTGCGGCGACAGCCATTGTTTCCTCGGGCGTGCACGAATAGTCGTACTCGCCGGAAAGCAGGAACAACGGACAACGCGACGTGTCGATCTGCGCGACGCGCTCGCGGATGTCGCCGTCGATCTTGTAGAAATGCAGGTCGCCCTTGAAGACGCCCGGCCCGCCCTGCATGTAGTGCCACAGCGTTTCCCAGCGTTCCTTGACCGGCGCCTTCGGTCCGACCAGGCCGGAGACAATCGCCGCGCACACTTCGCCGCCGTGCACGTCGGGACGATGCAGGAAGTTGAGATCATAGTAAGGGTCGACGTGAGCGCCGGCCTGCAGGCCGATAATCGCGCGGAAGCGTTCGGGGTGCTCCAGCGCAAGATGCAGCACGATGCGTCCGCCGATCGAGCATCCCATCACGATGGGCTTGTCCAGCTCGAGCGCCTGCATGATCTCGAGGATCATGGTGGTGTATTGCTGCGAGGTGAGCTGATATTCCTCATCGTGCCAGCCAGCGGGCGGTGACGACTTCCCGTGCCAGGGCATATCGAACGCGATCACCCGATGACGGGCGATGATGTCCTTGTGATTCATCAGCGCCCGATATTGCCGGCCGTCCGAACCGGCCGTGTGCAGGCACAATAGCGGCGCGCCCTGCCCGGCCTCCTCGACGTAAAGGCGGTGCGGCCGGCCCAGCAGTTGAAGATTCATGTAGCGGCCGACGATCGGTTCAAAGCTCGCGCTCATGCTGCAACTCCCGCCCGCAGCTTCGCGAGGCTTTCCTTGAAGTAACGAAGGTTCGCCATGAAGACCTGGAGGTTCCCCTCGGCCTTCAGGACGCGGCGCTTGATCAGCGCCATCAGGTCATGCGAACCGGGCTGCGGGTCGGCCTGCCAGAACCTCGCCCACTCCTCCTGCGGGGCGCGCAGTGCGAACGACCATGAGGGCATCACGAAAGGTCCTTGCGTCACCGACGAAACCTGTCCTTCCACGATGTCTATCAGCCACTGCGTCGAGCCGACCTCGAGCAGGAAGTTGGTCGAGAGGAAACGGCCGCGGCGAACCAGGCCGGCATCGGCGTTTACACGCTCCTTCAATTGCTCAATCATCACGATCTCCCTGTTGTGCGAGCTGCACCAGCGCGTCGATCGCCAGGACGCCCTCTCCTTTTGGACGGACGATGAGGGGATTGATTTCTGCGTCGATCACGCCGCGCTCGCTATATTCGGCAAGTTTCGAGAATGCGACAATAGCGCGGGCCAGCGCCTCCAGATCACCGACGGGCCGGTTGCGAAAGCCCTGGAAGATGCGGGAGATGCTCAGCTCCTCGATCATCTCGCTCGCGCCTGCGAGGTCGACCGGCGCGAGGCGAATGCTTCGATCGCGATAGATCTCCGTGTAAATGCCGCCGGCAGCGAGCAGCACGATCGGCCCAGCGTCCGGGTCACGCCGATACCCGAGCAAGACCTCGCCGAGACCGGAGGTCATGGGCTGGACGAGGACTTGCCGCAGCGCAATCCCGGGGCAGTTCGTGGCGACTGAGGTGGCGATGCGCAGGATCGCGGCCTTGAGTTCCTCCGCGTTCATCACATTGAGCACGACGCCGCCGACATTCGTCTTGTGCGCGATCTCGGCGGAGAGCGCCTTGACCGCGACGGGATAGGAGAACGGCAGATCCAGCTTCGATCCGTCGGCCGGAAGCGACACGCTCGGCGCATGGTCGATTCCAAGGCCTGCCAGCAGAGCATAGGCTTCGAGTTCGTCGAGCTGTCGCGTGTCGGACGAGAGCTGAGCTGCCGGGGTCGCCGCGCGCGGTGTGCGCCTCTTGTAAGCTGCCGCGATCGCGTCGGCGCAGGCTTCCGGAGTCCTGAAGTTCGGCACCTCGGCTTCCGCAAGCAGACGCAACGCGTCCGGCGCATCGGGCACCAGGAATGCAGCAAGCGGCTTTCCGGATGCCGCACTGTCGATCACGGGCCTTACCGCGAGCTCGGGCTGAAACCGCGCCGAAGATCCCGTCACTGCGACCACCATGTCGAATTCAGGCGCCGCCAGCATCGCCTCAAGCGAGGCCTTCATGACGTCATAGCGCGTTCCGGCAAGCGTCAGATCGACGATCCGCTCATGCTGCACGGCCACGCCGGCAGCGCCAATGGCGGCGAAGGTCTCTTTCGAAGGTGTGACGACCTCAATTCCCCTGCCCGCCAGTCCATCCACCACCATCGCCGCACCGCCGCCGGTCGTGGTGAGGATGCCGACCCGAGGGCTTCGGCCCACGGTCGCGCCGAGGGGAACGCGTTCGAGCAGCGGCAACACCTCGAGGAGGGTTTCAAAATTCTCGACCCGGGCGATGCCGCAATCGGCCAGGAAAGCATCGGCGACGTCATCCTCGCCGGCGAGCGCGCCGGTATGCGACAGCGCCAATTCCGCCGCCACCGGCGAACGCCCGAGCTTGTAGGCCGCGACCGGCTTGCCGCGCGCCGCCGCGCCGAGCGCGAACGCCCTGAGATCGTCGGCGTGCCGCAGGCTCTCGAGAAACAGCATGTAGCTCGTGATCTCAGGGTCATCGAGTGTCGCCGCGCATATCTCGCCCAGACTGAGGTCGATTTCGTTGCCAACCGACACCAGGCCCGCAAAGCCTACGCCGCGCGTCTTGCCGCGCGATATCAATCCGCCAAGCATGCTGCCGCTGTGGGAGGCGACGAAGGTGCCGCCAACCGGAAGATCCGGCTCCGCAAACGCGGCGTTGGCGGTAAGGATCGTACGGTGGTGCAGGTTGATGGCGCCAAGGCTCGATGGCCCCAGGATGCGCAGCCGCGAGTCCGTGCACAGCGATTTGAGGCGCGCGACCCGCGCAGGTCCCGCGTTGCGGTCCTCGGAGAATCCTGTCGCCAGGATCGTCGCCACGGGCACACCCAGGCGCGCGCATTCCTCGACCGCCTCCAGGGCCTGCTCCGTCGGCGTCAGGATGAAGGCATGGTCCGGGACGGCGGGCAGCGCTGACAATGACGGCCATGCCCGCTCGCCCCCGATTTGCGCGCGGCGAGGATTGATAGGATAGATCGTGCCTTCGTATCCCGCCTGCCTCAGATAGCGCAGCGGCCGCGACGACGTCTTGGTGCTGTCGTCGGAGGCGCCGACCAGCGCGATGCTTCTGGGCGCCAGCAGCGGTTGAACGAAGCCGGTGTCCGCCATCGCCCTACTCGGCCGCCCGAACCTGGACGCCGCGCTGATCGAAACGCCGCTCGAAAACGTCCTCGGCAATCCGGTTCTTGAGGATCTCGATCGAGCCGCCGGCGATCATCCAGCCGCGCGTGCGCCGCATGCAGTACTCCGCCAGCCCCTCGGTGCTGTAGCCGAGACCGCCCATGATCTGCACCGCTTCGTTCGCGGCATCGAAACCGGCCTGATTGCAGGCCAGCTTCGCCATGGCGGTGTGGTACGCCGAGGGCAAGCCTTCCTTGACGCTTGCAGCGCGGTAGAGCAGCAATTGCGCGGAATCGAGCTTGGTCGCCATGTCCGCAAACTTCCACTGCAACCCTTGGAATTCGCACAGCAGCCGCCCAAACTGGCGGCGCACCAGCGCGTGCTCCCGCGCCAGATTGAAGGCATAGCGGCCAAGCGCGAGCGAGCGCGACGAATTGCCCAGCCGTTCAACGTTGAAGCCCGATATCTGTTTCTTGAAGCCGCCGGGGCCGAGCAGAACGTTGCTCTTGTGAATCCGGCAGTTCTCGAAATACAGCGGGCTCCACTCCTCTCCGCTCATGAACGAAGACGCCTTGCCGACCGTGAAACCCGGAGTCCCACGCTCCACCAGCACCGAGCCGATGCCTCCGACGCCAGGTCCGAAGCGCAGGTAGACCAGGAACAGGTTGGCATCCGGGCTGTGGGTTCCGAACACCTTGCTCCCGTCGATCACATAGTGATCGCCGTCGGCCTTTGCGGCAGTCTTCATCTCGGTCGCGGCGGAACCTGCATCCGGCTCGCTCATGCCGAGGCTGATGACGGCCCGGCCTCCGAGCAGGTCGGGCAGATAGCGGGCTTTCTGCTCGGCGCTGGCATATTCCACGAAGGTGCGGATCGGCCCAAAGTTGCCGGCCTGTACCACGTCGGCGCTGCGCGGGCAGACCGAGGCAATCTGCTCGATCGCGATCACGGAATCCAAGAGCGTTCCACCCTGACCGCCGTCGGCGGGATCAAAGGCGATGCCGAGCAGCCCCTGATCGGCCAGCAGGCGCGCCACATCGAACGGAAACCGCGGGTCATGCGCCCGGGCGATCGCGCCGTCAGCAAGGTTGTCCTCGGCGAAACGGCGCACCGAGTCCGCAAACATCTGCTGCTCTTCTGAGAGACTGAAATCCATCTGCAACCGGCCATGAAGAACGATACCGACGCCTGTTTTCCAGCCAAAGCATTGCCCGGCAACTGAACATAGATTATATGGTCATGACATTTTGTTATGGTCGTCCAATGCTCCCGCCGCTCAATCCGTTGCACGTGTTTGAAGTGACGGCCCGCCTGCAAAGCTTCACTCGGGCCGCGGACGATTTGCGCGTGTCACAACCGGCCGTGAGCCGCCAGATCCAGACGCTGGAGAATTTTTTCGGCTTTCGGCTGTTTGAGCGCGACAAGCTCGGTATCCGCCTGACGCCGGAGGGCGAGGAGCTGCAGCGTCAGATTTCGCCTGCATTTCGTGTTATCGAAACAGTCACGCAGCGGCTGGTCGCAAGCGGCAAATCGGAGCCGTTGCGACTGCGGGTCTACACGACCTTTGCGGCAAAATGGCTGATCGAGCGTTTGCCTTCATTCTATGCCGCCTATCCCAGCATCAGGCTCAGCATCAGCAATGCGGTGGCGCCGGTCGATTTCGAGAAGGAGAAGGTCGATCTCGCGATCCAGTTCGGCGGCGGCAAATGGCCGGGCGTCGAAAGCGAGCTGCTGTTTCGCGACCTTCTCCAACCGGTTTGCAGCCCCACTCTGCGGCGCAAGGCAAACCTGCATTCGATCGACGATCTGAAGCGGGTGCCGATGCTGCATTCGCATTATCGGCGGACAGATTGGGCGGACTGGCTGATGGCCTGCGATCGTCTCGATCTGTTGAATGACTCAGGGATTTCGTTTCCAAGCTCCGTGCTGACCTATCAGGCCGCGACCGAAGGGGTCGGCGTGGCGATAGGGCAGCTTCACCTCCTGCGCAACGAATTGCGCGACGGTTCGCTCGTGACGCTCTTCGAACAACCGCTCGAACGTCCGTTGGCGCACTATGCGGTCTGGCCGAAAAACCGTCCCCTGCCGAAAAAAGCTCGCAGCTTTCTCGCCTGGCTGAGAAGCCGCATGAGCGATTTTCAGCGGTAGGAGCCCCGGGTTCCTCAATGCGCGATCAACAATGGAACGGTCGCGTCCCGCAATAGGGCTCGGGTCACGCCGCCGAAGATCATTTGGCTTGTTCGCGCATGGCTGTAAGCACCGACCACGATCAGATCGCCGCTATGGCGCCCGGCAAAACCAAGGATGGCGTCAGCGACTGAAGCGCCATTGGACACAATCCGCTCGACCGCCACCTTTACGCCATGGCGAGACAAATACAGCCCTACATCGGCGCCGGGTTCTTCGCCATGCCGGTCATTCCTGTGGGCGTCCACCAGGAGGACAGTCACCGACTGCGCGGCTGCAAGCAGCGGAAGAGCATCCTTGATGGCACGACGCGCCTCACGGCTCGCATTCCAGGCGACCACGATGTGCTCGGCCGCGGTCCCACTCCAATCCTCGGGCAACAGGAGGACGGGTACACCGGTCGCAAGCAGCAGGGATTCCGCCGACCACTCTTGCGGCAGGCCGCCTGACCGCGGACTGCCGACGATCACGAGATCGGAATGAAGCGCGTTCAGCGCAGACGCCTCATTGGCTTCACCGGGAGGGATGCAACGAAACTCACAACTGATGTCCTCGCGGGTGGAGACGGTCGCGAAGCTTTGGCTCGCGGCCTTTGTCGCCGCCAGTTCGCTCGCCGTATGGCGTTGAATGAGTTCGCGAACCGCGGCCTGCCCTCGAACGAAGGATTCGGACGGATTGCCATCCCAGCCGAACGGCACCACGAAGATCCCGACCAGATGCGCGCGGTGACGGAATGCGAGCTTGACGGCATAGTCGGCGCGCGCCTCGCCGGCAGGCGACGGATCGAAGAAGACGGCTATCGTTCTCAGCGGCACGAAAAAACTCTCCAGCGAAGTGATGAAAACACGTAACGCGCGACAAGACAACAGCCGTTGACGTGGATCAAGTGCGTCGCGTTGTACCGGCTCTAACCGACGTCACCCGCAGCCGTCTCCACCTCAACCTTCGGAGGCAGACGTTCCATCGTCGCGTGCATGGAGGAGATCCAGCGCTTCTCGAACTTCGTCGTCTTCCAGCGAATCGAGGATCCTGCTCTCCTCCTCTGCCTGCCGGTTTTTGGTCTGGAGGCTTGTTTGGGTGCCTGTTCCGGATTCAGTGGCAACCACGTTCTTCTTGTCGGCCATAGACTGTCCTCGGTGATCAAGAGCGCGCCGTGCGCAGCTAGGCAGAGCATGAGGCATCCGCGGTGACGCGGGTTGAGCGAAATCAACTTTGCCGCGCGCATCGATGCGCCGGTCGCTCGGGAACCTGGCTCGCGAGACTGTCGGCGACAGAATTTGCGTTACGTCAACAGCCCGCGGATGCGGCGGTGCAAGATTGCGGACAAGCTCTGCAACCCAAGGCACTGACCGATGCAAGATCAAATCGAAGAGATCAAAGGAGGCGCGCAATCCGGCGATGTGCCTCATTCGCCCTCGCCTGCGCCCGCCTCGCATCTCCCCGTGCCGGTCCATCGAAACAGCAAGCGGCGCGGTTTGCGGATCGCGGCGGCGCTCCTCCTCGCTGCGCTCGGCGCCGGTGGCGGCGGCTATTACATCTGGAAGCAGGCGCATCCGCCGCTGCCCGTCGGCATCAGCGTCGGCAATGGCCGCATCGAAGCTGATGAAATCGACATCAGCACGAAATATGCCGGGCGCGTGTACGAGCTGTTGGCCGATATCGGCGACATGGTTGCGCCCGGACGGGTCGTGGCGCGGATGGATACGCGCGATCTCGAGCAGTCGCTCTCCAAATCGGTTGCTCAGGGCCGGCAGGCGCAGCGCGCCATCGAAGAAGCTCAGGCCGTGCTTTCCCAGCAGCAGGCGCAGAAAACGCTGGCCGAGCAGGAAAACCAGCGGACCGAGTACCTGCACAAGAATGGCTGGGCGACCAAGGAATTGATGGACCAGCGCAAGCAGCAGCTCGACGCCGCCAATGGCGCGCTTGCCGCGGCGCAAGCCAGGGTGCTCGAAACGCAGCATGCGCTGGAGGCTGCTCAGCACGATGCCGGTCTCTACAGGGTGCAGATCGCTGACAACACGCTGGTGGCGCCGAAGGCGGGCCGGATCCAGTACCGCCTTACCAATATCGGCGAAGTCCTTGCGGCCGGCGGCAAGGTCTTCACGATGCTGGATCTGACCTACGTCTACATGGACCTCTATTTGCCGACGACGGAAGCCGGCAAGGTGAAGGTCGGCGCTGACGCACGCATCGTTCTCGACGCCTACCCCGATCATCCGATCCCGGCGAAGGTTTCCTTTGTCGCAAGCCAGGCGCAGTTCACGCCGAAGACGGTGGAGACCAAGACCGAGCGCGACAAGCTGATGTTCCGTATCCGGGTCCGCATCGACCCGGAACGCCTGCTTGCGCGTGCGGACGCTGTCAGAAGTGGCCTTCCCGGTGTCGCCTATGTCCGCTGGGATCCCGCGATTGCATGGCCGGCGACGCTGCAGGGTGCTCCATGAACGGCGACGATCCGGTCGCAGTCGTTCGCGCCCTGTCCCATCGCTACGGTTCGGTGACGGCGCTCGACAGCATATCGGCCGACATTCCCGCCGGACGCCTGGTCGGCCTGATCGGGCCCGACGGCGTCGGCAAATCCTCCCTGCTCGCAATCCTCGCCGGCGCGCGGAAGATCCAGGAGGGCGCGGTCGCCGTGCTCGGCACCGACATCTCCAAGGCCGCCGAGCGCGCCCTGATCTGTCCGCGCATCGCCTACATGCCGCAAGGGCTCGGCAAGAATCTCTATCCCGACCTCAGCGTTAAGGAGAATGTCGAGTTCTTCGCCCGGCTGTTCGAGCAATCGCGCAAGGAGCGCGAGTGGCGCATCAATGAACTGCTGGAAAGCACAGGGCTTGCGCCGTTCGCCGACCGGCCGGCCAGCAAGTTGTCGGGTGGAATGCGGCAAAAGCTCGGGCTCTGCTGCTCGCTGATCCATGACCCAGATCTCCTGATCCTCGACGAGCCCACGACCGGCGTCGATCCGCTGTCGCGTCGCCAGTTCTGGGATCTCATCGACCGTATCAGGGGTCGCACGACGAAAATGAGCGTGCTGGTCGCCACCGCCTATATGGAAGAGGCCGAGCGGTTCGATTGGCTGATGGCCATGAACGAGGGCAAGATTCTCGCGACCGGCTCGCCCGCCGATCTCAAACAACAAACCGGCACCGAATCGATCGAAGACGCCTTCGTCGCCCTGCTCCCGCAGCGACAGCGTGCCAGCAACGAAAAGCCGATCGGTCCGCCGCTCAACGGTCACGCCGAGCCCGTCATTGTTGCCAAGGACCTGACCTGCCGGTTCGGCGACTTCACCGCCGTCGACCGCGTGAATTTCACGATCCGCCGCGGCGAGATCTTCGGCTTCGTTGGCTCGAACGGATCGGGCAAGACGACGACGATGAAGATGCTCACCGGGCTGCTGCCGTCCTCCGAGGGCGAGGCGCTGATCTTCGGCGAGGTGCTGCGCGCCGGCGATCTCGAAGCGCGCCGCCGTGTCGGCTACATGTCGCAATCCTTTTCCCTTTACGGGGAACTCACGGTTCGCCAGAACCTCGTCCTGCACGCGCGCCTGTTTCACCTGCCTCCGGCGTTTGCCGAGGCGCGCATCGCGGAGCTGATCGAGAAATGCGACCTCGCCGACTATCTCGATGATCTCGCCTCTTCGCTCCCGCTCGGGATCAGGCAGCGTTTGTCGCTTGCGGTCGCTGTCGTCCACAAGCCGGACCTCTTGATCCTGGACGAGCCCACCTCCGGCGTCGACCCGCTGGCGCGCGACCAGTTCTGGCAGCTTCTGATCGACCTGTCGCGCAATCAAGGGATGACGATTTTCGTCTCGACGCATTTCATGAACGAGGCGGCGCGCTGCGATCGGCTGTCGCTGATGCACGAAGGGCGCGTGCTTGCCACCGAAACGCCGGCCGGATTGGTCAAGGCGAGAAACGCCAAGAGCCTGGAGGATGCGTTCATCAGCTTCCTCGAGCAGGAAAAGCCGGGCGCGGCCTCGACCGTGACTCTCGACCAGCCGCAAGCGATAACCGCCGCGCCGGACAAGACGGTCGGCCGCGAGAACCGACGTTCCTTTTTCAGCTTTCGGCGGCTGTTCGCCTATACGATCCGCGAGGGCCTTGAGCTGATGCGCGATCGTATCCGGCTGATGTTCGCCCTGTTCGGCACCGCGCTCCTGATGATCGTGTTCGGCTTCGGCATTTCGGCCGACGTCAACAATCTCAGCTTTGCCGTGCTCGATCGCGATCAGACGCCCGAAAGCCGCGCTTATCTGTCGGAGCTGAGAGGATCGCCCTATTTCCTCGAAAAGCCTCCGCTGACCGATTATACCGATCTCGATCGCCGGCTGAAGAATGGGGACATCAGTGTCAGCATCGAGATTCCCCCGAACTTCGGCCTCGACATCAAGCGCGGGCGGCCGGCCTACGTGTCGGCATGGATCGACGGCGCCATGCCGTTTCGCGCCTCGACCATTCGAGGTTACCTGCAGGGCATGCACCAGCTCTATCTGAGCGACCCCGTGCTGAACACGACGCAGGCGGCTTCCCCCCTGCCCGCCAATATCGAAGTCCGGTTCAAGTACAACCAGGATTTTGACAGCATCTACGCCATGGTGCCGTCGACACTTGCAATGATGCTCGCACTGTTTCCGGCCATCCTGATGGCGCTCGCAGTCGTTCGCGAGAAGGAGCTTGGCTCGATCACCAACCTCTACGTCACCCCGGTGACGCGGCTGGAATTCCTCGTCGGCAAGCAGCTTCCTTACGTCGCCGTCGCGCTGATCAATTTCATCATCATGTTCGCGATGGCGGTCTTCATTTTCGACGTGCCGCTGAAGGGCAGCTTCGTGGCGCTCTTTGCCGGCACGGTGATCTACGTCTTCACGACGACCGGCTACGGCATGCTGATCTCGACCTTCTGCACGACCCAGATAGCCGCGCTGTTCGGCACCGCGATCCTCACCATTCTTCCGGCCCAGCAATTTTCAGGCATGATGACGCCTGTCTCTTCGCTTTCCGGATCGGCGCAGCTGATCGGGCTTTGCTTTCCGATGAGCTATTACCGCCCGATCAGCGTCGGCGCCTTCACCAAGGGACTGGGCCTTGCCGATCTCGGTTCGAGCATCCTCATGCTCCTTGTCTTTGTCCCTGTGCTGACGTCGCTCAGCATGCTGCTGCTCCCCAAGCAGGAGCGATGAAACGATGCGCTCCCTCTCCAACATCTTCTGGCTCGGCACCAAAGAACTGCGCAGCTTCTTCAGCGACTGGGTGCTGCTCGGGTTCGTGATCTACTCCTTCTCGCTTGCCGTGATCAGCCAAGCGCAAAGCAATTCGCAGGAGGTGTTCCATGCCTCGATCGGGGTGGTCGATGAAGATCACTCGGAATTATCCCGCCGGATCACGCATGCGTTCCTGATGCCCTATTTCAAGGAGCCGGTGGCGATCGCGCAGGGTGATATCGAGCACCTGATGAATACCGGAAAATACACCTTCGTCATCGATATTCCCCCGAACTTCCAGCGCGACGTTTTGGCGGGGCGCCAGCCCGGACTACAGATCAATGTCGATGCCACCGCAATGATCCAGGCCGGCCTGGGATCGGGCTACGCACAACAGATCATCAATACCGAGATCGCCCAGTTCGTGTCGCAGGTAGAACGCGTGCCCGACTCGCCGGTCAACCTGGCGGTCAGGATCGCGTTCAATCCCAACGTGACGACGGCCTGGTTCTCCAGTGTCATGGGCATCATCTCGAGCGTCACCATGCTCGCGATCATCCTCGCGGGTGCTGCGCTGGTGCGCGAGCGCGAGCATGGCACGATGGATCATCTCCTGGTGATGCCGCTGAGCCCGTTCGAGATCGCGATGTCGAAGATCTGGGCCAACGGGTTCGTCATTGCGGGCGCGGTCGGGCTATCGCTTTATCTGGTGGTCCGCTTGCTGCTGAAGATACCGATCGCCGGCTCGATCCCGCTCTTCATGTTTGGAGCGATCCTCTATCTCTTCTTCGCGACCGCCATCGGGCTGTTCCTCGGCACGGTTGCGCGGTCGATGCCGCAGCTTGGCCTGCTCTACATGCTGGTCGCCGTGCCCATGAACGTCCTGTCCGGCGGCGCCACGCCGCTGGAGAGCATGCCGCCCTGGCTCGCGACCGTGATGCAGGCATCGCCCTCGACGCACTTCGTCTCCTTCGCCCAGGCGATCCTCTATCGCGGCGCCGGCCTCGACGTGGTGTGGCCGCAATTCCTCGCCGTCGCCGGCATCGCCTCGCTGTTCCTAATGCTGTCGCTGCTGCGCTTCCGGTCCACGCTCAGCTCGGCGTCGAACTAGAGCTTCGGTTCTGATTGAATCAGAACCGAAGCTCTAGATTATTGTTTTGACGCGTTTTCTTCACGCGAACCGGCATCCACTTCGCTCGAAAACGCTCTGGCGATGCGAACAATCACGATCACGTGCGCGGCCGGCCGCTTGATCTTTGTCAACGTCGAACGAGCTTCTCTAATGATGATCGATACGACCGGAGGTCGAACATGCGCAAATTCATCATTTTTGCCGCGCTCGGCGCGGCCGTTTCAATTGCAGCATCACACGGCGTGCGCGCGGCGGACGCTGTGCCGAAATTTGACATCGCCCGGATCTGCAAGGCGGAGACTGCGGAGACGGTAGGGATCGGAGAGACCCTGGAGTCCTGCATGAAGGCCGAAGAGCAGGCCCGAACGCAAGTGGCCGGGCAATGGAGCAAGTTCACAGCGAAAGACAAGGCGGCATGCATCGGCGAGTCCAGCATCGACAGTACGCCGAGCTATGTCGAGCTCCAGACCTGCCTCGAAATGGCCACTGACGCGCATGCTACGACGGGGTCACGAAAGTAGCCCGAAGCGCTATCGTCCGCTGAACCGCGGCTTCCGACGTTCCAGGAATGCCGCGACGCCTTCCTTGTGGTCCTCGGTCAGGCTCGCCAGCGCGAACTGATCGACGTCCATATGGCTGGCCAGATCGTCGAGCGCGTGCGCGAGGCGGTTGACCGTGAGCTTTGTCATGGCGACCGAGATCGGTGGCTGCGCGGCGACCTTTGTCGCAAGCGCCATGGCGGCGTCAAACGCCTTGCCGGGCTCGGCCACCTGCTCCACCAATCCCCATTCGTAGGCCTCCGCGGCTGAGATGCGGTCGTCGGCGAGGATCACGGCCTGCTTGGTCCGTGCCGGCCCCATCAGGTGCAGCATGCGCGGCACGCTCTGCCAGCTCATGTTCATGCCGAGCCCGATCTCGGGCACGCGCATATGGGCGTCGCGCGCCATGACGCGGAAGTCGAGCGCAACCGCCAGCGCCACGCCGCCACCGACGCAGAAGCCCTCGATCGCGCCGATCGTGACCTGTTCCATGTCCTGCCAGGCCCGCGTCAGCCGCGGCCCCAGTTTCAGGTGGCGGCGCAGCGTGCCGATGTCCATGGTGCGGCGCGAACGGCCTTCGGCATCCTTGAGATCGAAGCCGGCGCTGAAGGCTTTTGCGCCGCCGGTAAGCACGACGACAGACGTCGCGCCGTCATCCTCGAAGCTGCGCGCGGCATCGGTGAGCTGGCGAAGCGCCTCCGGCGACAGGGCATTGATGCCGTCGCCGCGGTCGAAGCGCACGACCGCGATGCGGCCCTCCAGGCCAAGGCCTTTTTCGATTGTTACGTATTCGGCCACGATTGCCTCCCTGTCATGGCCGAAATGCTAGCAGAGTCTGCACCTCGACATATCAGGCTTTTTGCGCCTATGCTTATTCCATGAGCGATCACGACCATCATCATCACGACCACGACCATTCGGAACTGTCGGAAACCGAGCTGCGCGTGCGCGCGCTCGAGACGATCCTGACCGAGAAGGGCTATGTCGAGCCGGCCGCGCTCGACGCCATCATCCAGGCCTACGAGACCCGGATCGGCCCCCACAACGGCGCGCGGGTCGTCGCCAAGGCCTGGACGGATCCCGCGTTCAAGCAGGCGCTGCTGGAGGACGGCAGTAAGGCCGTCGGCACGCTCGGCCATGTCAGCCGCGTCGGCGACCATCTTGTCGTGGTCGAGAACACGCCACAGCGCCACAACATGGTCGTGTGCACGCTGTGCTCCTGCTACCCCTGGGAAATGCTCGGCCTGCCGCCGGTCTGGTACAAGGCCGCGCCCTATCGCTCGCGCGCGGTGAAAGACCCGCGTGGCGTGCTCGCCGATTTCGGCGTGACGCTGCCGAAGGAGACCGAAATCCGCGTCTGGGACTCGACCGCCGAGACGCGGTTCCTGGTGCTGCCGATGCGGCCTGAAGGCACGGAGGGCTGGAGCGAGGCGCAGCTTGCCGACCTCGTGACGCGCGACTCCATGATCGGCACCGGATTTCCGAAGCAGCCGGGAGCGCCGTCATGAACGGCGTGCACGACATGGGCGGCATGGATGGGTTCGGCAAGGTCGAGCCCGAGCCGAACGAGCCGATGTTCCACGCCGCGTGGGAAGCGCGGGTGATGGCGATGGTGCGCGCGATGGGCGCCGCCGGCGCCTACAACATCGACACCTCGCGCTATTATCGCGAGACCTTGCCGCCGCACGTCTATCTTGCCAGTTCCTATTATAAGAAGTGGCTGCTCGGACTCGAGGACCTCTTGCTGGACAAGGGGTTCATCGCAAAAGAGGAAGTCGACACAGGCCATGCGGCGCAGCCGCCGAAGCCGCTCAAGCATGGCAAGTTCGAGCTCGACGACGTCGAGCGCGTGATGGTGCGCGGCAAGTTCGGCCGCACGGCGCCGGTGCCCGCAAAGTTCAAGCCGGGCGACAAGGTGCGCGCGAAGAACATCCATCCCCTCACGCACACGCGGCTGCCGCGCTATGTGCGCGGCCATGTCGGCGTGGTCGAACGCGACCATGGCTGTCATGTGTTCCCGGACTCGGCCGCAATGGAAGCCGGCGAGAACCCGCAGTGGCTCTACACCGTGGTGTTCGACGGGACCGAATTGTGGGGACCGGATTCCGATCCGACTGTCAAGATTTCAATCGACGCCTTCGAGCCATATCTGGAGCCTGCCTGATGGATGGCGCCGCAGCCGCGCGCGCCACGGCCGCCGTGCCGAGCATCCCGCGCGATGATGACGGCCCGGTGTTCCGCGAACCCTGGCAGGCGCAGGCCTTCGCAATGGCGCTGACGCTTCATGAGCGTGGCCTGTTCACCTGGAGCGAATGGGCCGCAGCCCTCGCCGACCAGATCAAGCGCGCGCAGGCGGCCGGCGATCCCGACACCGGGGAAACTTATTACCGCCACTGGCTCGCGACGCTGGAACATCTCGTCGGCGAGAAAGGCGTCGCCACCACCGAGACCCTGCACCGTTACCGGGACGCCTGGGACCACGCCGCCGACCGCACCCCGCACGGCAAGCCGATCGAACTGCGGCCGGAGGACTTTGCCGGCTAAGCCGCGGCTTGGCTCATTCTCCCCGCCGCGCTCTCTCCACGACTTCCGCCGCCGTGAGCGGATTGGCGGGATGCCATGTCAGACAGATAGGCGTGCGAATCCGCATCGGGCGCGGAACTGCCTCGGTCGAAAAATGGAACTCTCCGCGGATCAACCGCGCGACGTCCTCCCCGCCCCCGCCTCCTTTTGCTTCGAGGAGGCCGCGGGTGGCTGCGATCGTTGCCGGCGAGCTCATGCGACCATAAAAGTGGGTCGTGCAGTTCGAGACGATCTTGTTGTCGATGCCGGTCGGCGTCTGCGTGGCAAAGATCATCCCCAACCCGTATTTGCGGGCCTGGGCCGCGAGCGCCAGCGTGCTTTCCTTGCAGGGCGTCGTCTTCAACGAGGGCGCAAAGTTCTGCGCTTCGTCGAGCACCAATAGCCGCCCGGTGGGGCTCGGATGACGCTTGATCCAGGTGAACAGCGACATCTGCAACTGATTGACAAACGACTGCTTGGCCTCGTCGCTCGCCAGCCCCGAGAAGTTGATGACGGATATCCTGGTCCTGCCCGGATCAGTGCCGAACAGGATTTCCGGATCGAGCGGCACGCCACGCGATTGCAATAGCGGATTGGTCGCGATCGCTGCACGCAGCAAGTTCGCCATGCCGGCAGCGAGCTTTGGCGCGCCGTCAATCTGGCTGACCTCCTCGGGAAGTTCCGACAGGGTGTCGATCAGCCGCTCCAGGCTTCCGCCGCCTTCCCTCGCGAACGTCCGCAAGGCATCGGCCAAGACCCCCTCTTTCAATTGGGCATTGGCGCCTCTCGCCCCGATAAACGGCGCCAGCGTCGCGCGCGCCATCTCGATCGCCTGCGCGCGCTCGTCCTCGTCGTCACCAAGACCGGCGAAGTCCGGCAGCAGCGCCAGCGACATCGGGCGGCCGGCGTTGCGGCCGGGCGTCCAGATCGTAACATCGACGTTACGGCCGTACCTGGCGGCCTTGCCTGCGTCCTCCTCGGTCCAGCCTTCCGGCGGCACGGGCCACTGATCGCCCAGTCGCGCAAGGTCGTTGTTGGTGTCGAGGACAATTGCGGGGATACCCAGCAGCGCGGCTTCCTCGACAATCCGGCGCAGCAGGACGGTCTTGCCGGAGCCGCTGCCGGCGAGAATGGCAACGTGCCGCGGCAGGAGATCGGCTGCGAGTTTCACGGGCGTGCCGACGGTGCCACGGTCGTAACGATGGCCGAGCGGAATATCCCGCCCGGCGTTCGTCTCTTGCGGCTCCGGCTTGTGAGGGCTTGTCGATGCAGTCGCTCCGGGCATCGGCCTGGGTGACGGCGCCGGTGAGGGAGTGGCCGCCGCTCGGTCCCGTGTTGTATCGGCTGCGGTGCCGGCCGGACCCGGTCCGTTTGGCGGTGGCGCAGACGGCAGGAACGCAGGCGGCGCAAGGCCTGCCGCACGAAACAGTGACGTCTCGAACAACGGCTTGTTCTCGCGCAGCCAGGCATCGAACCCCTCGGGCTTTCGCTCCGTCATGGAGTTGAGCGCCATAAAGGTCCGCAGATCATCATCGCTGAGAGCGACGAACTTGCCGCCCGCTTGTTCAAATTTTTCGACAAGCTGCTTGGTCTTTGCCCCACCTGGGGTTGCATCCCTGCGCAGGATGAACAGATGCCTGAAACCAAGCGCGCGGTCGACGCCAGAAGCTGTCATGGCCGCGCGAAGTCGGCTTTGGAATGCAATGGCATTGCCGTGCGAAATGACGCGAAAACAGAAATGCTGCTCGCGATCGGCTTCGCTACGGAAGGTAAATGTCAGCCGCCCATGAAGTGACGGCCGCTGCTGGTCAGGGTCCTGCTGCGAAGCGACATCGATGTCGTCGGGCAGATTGAGCTGCCTGGCATAGACGTCCAGCGTTACGGCCAGAATGTCTGCCAAACGCCTCTCGTTGGCTTTCTCAAATAAGCCATCGACCACCGCAGCACTTCGCGTACGCTCGAACATGGCCTGCAGATCGGACGGTGGAGGCGGTGGCGCTGGTACTGGCTGATTGCCAAACGACTTGCAGATCAGCACCTCGCCTGCAGCGATGCAACGCTGCCGGTGATCGTCGCAGGCCTTCAGCAGTTGACGCGGCGTAAATCCGACCGCTGTCCCAAACGCCTCCGGGGCGAATGGCCATGTTTCGTACGGCGCCGGAAATCCAACGGTTGCGTAAGCAGGCGTCAGACGGGCCGCGACAAGCATCTGCGCCATCTGCGGCTGCGATAGCGCATTTAGGCGGGTAGGCTGACGATAACGCGCATCCACGGCAACCGTCGAGCGCGATTTGAGCACCTCCCATGACACATCGAGGCTCGAAATGATCGTTACAGCCCGTTGCTTCACCTCGTGAAGACCCATCAGGCCCTCGACGAGCTTCTCGATGATCGACTGCGTCTCCAGTTGTTCGGCACCGGCGAGCGCCCCCAACTGGCGTCTCTCAATGCTGGCCTCGCTGATGATCGGATCGATCTGGTCGACCGCAATCATCGTAGGTCCTACGAGGCTGAGCAACCACGAAAGCCCGCGCACGATCTCGATCGGCGGCTTGCGCAGCGCTACGAAACCGAGATCCCGCAGGCTCTGCGTATCCAATTCCATGCCCTGCAGCCAGCCATGCGCGATGCTGGCGCACTCGAGGTCATCCGAGATCAGCATCACCAGCGCGCGGATGATATCGCCATGCTGCTGTGTTTTTGCACGGTCTCCACGTGTCAGCGCAGTGATGAAGGTCTTGACCAACTCAGCCATCAATTCACGTGGCCGTCCCTTGTACCGGGCTGCGATTTCAGTCAATTGCGATTGCAGGCTGAGAAGGGAGATGAGCTTTTGAATTAGACGATCATACTGTATTTGGCGCCCGTCGACCCTGATCTGGAGCGAGTTGAGAAATCCGAGTGCCGCCGACGCCCAAAAATCCGTGACGCCGACGAAATCGAGCAGAATGAACGTGCCATCCCCCTCCCAGACACGGCGTCTGAGTTCTCCGACAAGGTGGGTCTTACCGTGCCCTGCCCCACCGAGAATGACGCGCCCAAGTGGCTCGTTGTCGGGCTCGGGTTCGCGCGTATTCCTGAGAAAATAGGCCATGACGTCTTCGACAACGTCCTGATGAATCGCCGATACGCTGTAGGCTTGATCTCGCCAGACGCTTCGCAACTGACGTGCCCAGTTGAAATCCACTTCACGCAAAACATCTAATTCTGTCATTACGCTGTTATCCAGATAATATGCCTGGGTTCATTGCCAATCTGCAGCGAAGTGGCGCGGTCCTCGTCCGTGACGTCAGGGCGATAGTCGAGCTGCATCAATGATGCCTCGCCGTCGCGCACCATCTGCATCAGTGCAGAGTCGACCTGTTGGCGGTCGAGGTCAGCAAGACGCGGGCGCAGGTCGCGGAGCAGCACGCGACGATCAAAACCTCCTGCAACCTCCCGATACGCCGCCCGAATACGCTCGCGCAGCTCGGCATGTTCCGGCCGGTGTTGTGCAGCCGGTGCGTCGGTCACCGGTACGGACTGTGCGACGAAGAAATCCGACAGACGCAGGCCGCGCGCCTTTAGGAAAGTGTGCAACCGCGCGAGCCAACCATGAAGGACGGAAGCGCCGGTGACATTGTCCGGCAAGGGATCACCGAGATGTTGCTCGGCCCAATCCCAACCTTTGTCGGTGACGGTAAGCAAGTAGGCGCGCTTAACTGTCGTGACCTCAACGAGACCTGCCTGCTCGAGCGCGCTGCGTTCGGGCGGATCGATCCTGGGCTTCAATTTACCGCCATACGCCGCTCCCCCCTCGCTCAACAATCCCCACATCGCAAGCGCCTGCTTCTCCGCGCGGATTTGCTCTGCGGTCTTTTGCGGCTTGGCCGGACTCTTCTTTGGAGTTGCGGCGGCCTTGCGTTTCCGACCGGCCCCGTCTGACGCTGTGGCGGCTTCAGCCTTCTTCGCTTTCTTTTCAGCCTTGGGTTGCTTTGCTTTCGCCACTGCTGCCTCGCTCATTTGATCCGACCGCGGCAAAGCTGGACGATGTCCCGGATTTTCTCAACGGCTTTTCCGACGTCCTGCGCAACCTCGTCGTTGGCAAGACGCAAGACCGTATATCCGCTCAGCATGAGCTCGTAATCGCGATGCCGGTCATACATAAAGGCGGCGCGATTGCCGTGGCTGCCATAGCCATCGAGTTCGATGACCATCCGGCCCTGCGTCCAAACGAAATCCACTTTCGGCCGCGATCCGCGAACGGTTTCGATGAATTGGTTGCAGTCGAACAAGCGCGCCAATTCCTGATCGCCGCGCAGTGCCTTCTCGAGGCGCTGTTCCGTTTCACTGAGCGGATGTGGCGAACCCATCCAGGGCGCGAGCCAGACTGTGTCCGTTGAAGGCGCCGGTATCTCTGTCTGATCGAGCTCCTCTTCCACCACCAGGACGCGGGCGTCATAGAGGATGCGGTCGAAGGGCGGCTGGTGCGGCGGCAACGCGCGAAACAGCGCGACCACTACGCATTGGGTAAGTTGAGCGATCCATTCCAGCGTATAAACAATGGCGGCAGGGTTGGAGTCCGCGCAGGCCTGGTCGGCATCGATGACCAACGCAAGGCCATGGCGGCTGATCGCGAGCGCAAGCTGCGCCACTTCGACCTCCGCAGGCACGTTCCGAACGCGCGGACGTCTTTGATCCAACGCCAGTTTAGTTGCAGCCTCCGCCCAAGTCATCTGCAAGTCATTGATATCGGCCGCAGCGCGGCGCACGATCGCAGATGCGGCCAGTTGGCCCAGCACGTCAGATCGGCATCCGGCAAAACTAATGTCGGTGAACCAAACAGGCCATAACCGCTGCGCAGTGTCGGCAAGCTGCTCCGTCAATTGCTGAACCGCGGCATCGGTCGTCTGCGCCCGTGACAGCCGCGTAAACAGCGCACGACGAGAATCCGGCTTGGCCTCGAGCTGGTCTATCACACGGCCAAGCATGGCTCCGTCCAGCCCGGCGAGAACCAATACCTTTCCCGGCGTCGCGTTTAAGACGATGCCGGCAATTGAATCTTGTGTAACGATCTCCCCAGCCACGATCGATCACAGCCAACAAAAATACCGTTACAACTGGACAGCGAACGTCCAGTGTGACGATCACAAGACAAAATGGCCGATAACTGCGGTGAAAAAGGTAATCGATTAGTTCTGCAGCCCGCCCATTTAAGAACATCACGAATTCATCTCAATTTCAAATTGAATACAGAAAAATTTTGAAATAGCGTCGCGAAATCCCAACGGTGGGAGTTAGGGGGATATAATGTCTGAGGTTGTCTCTTTTGGTAACATTGTGAATTCGCTTCGCTCTGTGCGTAACGAATACAACGAGCATCTGAAAGCCGTTCCGCAGTATTCGGCTTTCCTGCTGGTGGAGAGTTCGACGCAACAGGTCGCTGATACCTTGCAGGGCTTGGCGGCCGCGCAGTCGATGGCTGCGGAAGTCGTTGAAGCGCTCGAAGCCGCCAAGGCGAAGTGTCGGCAACATCTTGCAAGCGTGCCCGAATTCCGGGCGCTGCTCGCCATCGACAAGCTGATCAGCGATGTCTCCGCCGACCTCGGCCTGCAGACCGTCACCCAACCGCAGCCGGAGCAGGCGGCACCAGAGTTGAATGCGACGTCGGCATCTGCCGAGCCCGAAACGACTGCGGCGGATCAGGTTGTCGTTGCGGAAGCAGCGCAGGCCGTTCATGCCGAAGCGCAACCGGAGATCACATCTCAAGTCGAGACCACGGAGCAGACTACCGTCGCCCTCACTGCAACGACGCCCCCCGATGCGCAGGCAGAGCAAGCGTCCGCGGACGCGATTTCTCAAGTTCAGACCGCGCTCAGCGCTCCGGAGGATTCAGCGGAGGTAGCCTATTCCTCCAGTTCATCCGAGCCGGCGGCAAGCGCGCCGACAGACTTGAATCCAGCGAGCGCCGTCGCGACAGAGTCACATTCGGACAGTTCGCCGCCACCACAAACATTCGAAGCCGAAAAAGCCGCGTAGAAGATCGCCTATGGTACATCAATGCCACGCTCGAAAGAGCGTGGCATTTTCATTGGCCCGTGCGATCGCCTGCGCAAACCAACGCGACTTAACATCTCGTTAACCCTCATTCGGTTACCAATGCCTTAAGGGCAGAGGGAGCCGAGTCGATGATCGAAGATGCCGTCGCCAAGATCCAAGCCATCGAGCAAGCACTGAAAGACAAGACGCTGATCCAGTTGCAGGCGCGCCTCACCATTCGCGGTTGTTTAAAAGAGCTCCGCGACATCTCTGCGCAGCTTGAGCCCGACGGCAGGCGCTTGCCCCCGCACTGACGGCTCTACATGCGCGAGACGGCATCACGCTCCGCATATTCCCGCCATCCCCTCTCCCGCAGCGTACACGCCGGGCATTCGCCGCAGCCGTAGCCCCAATCGTGCGGCGCGCCGCGTTCGCCGAGATAGCAGGTATGGGAGTGCTCGCGGATCAGGTCGACCAGGCCAGTGCCGCCGAGTTCGTGGGCGAGCTTCCAGGTCTCGGCCTTGCTGAGCCACATCAGCGGCGTGTGCAGTTCGAAATTCCTGGCCATGCCGAGGCTGAGCGCCGACTGCAGCGCCTTGATGGTCTCGTTGCGGCAATCGGGATAGCCGGAATAATCGGTCTCGCACATGCCGCCGATGATGTGGCGGATGCCGCGGCGGTAGGCCAGCGCGGCCGCGAAGGTGAGGAACACCAGGTTGCGGCCAGGCACGAACGTATTGGGCAGGCCGTCCGCGCCCATCGCGATCGCGACGTCACGCGTCAGCGCAGTGTCTGAGATTTCGGCGAGCGTCGGGATTTCCAGCGTGTGACTCTCGCCAAGCTTTGAAGCCCAGTCCGGCCGCAGCGCCTTGATGCCGGAAATCAGCCCCTCCCGGCATTCGAGCTCGATCGCGTGGCGCTGGCCATAGGCGAAACCGAGCATTTCGACGCGCGCAAAATGCTTGAGCGACCAGGCGAGGCAGGTGGTGGAATCCTGCCCGCCGGAGAACAGCACCAGCGCGGTTTCGGACGATAAATCTTCGCTCATGGCGCGCGCTTTAGCACCACCTGCGACGGCGGCCAACCGGTGGAAATCGGCATATTTCAGCGCGTTCCGCTGGGATCGGGCCATCGCTTACGGCATAAAGCGGGACAAGCAGAATTCTGGTGCCCGCATGACCCCTTCCCGCGACATTTCACGCCTTCTTGAGATCATGGCCGCGCTGCGCACGCCCGTGACGGGCTGCCCGTGGGATCTCGAGCAGAATTTTGCGACGATTGCTCCCTACACGATCGAGGAAGCCTATGAGGTGGTGGACGCCATCACCCGCGGCGACCTCGACGATCTCAGGGAAGAACTCGGCGATCTCCTGCTGCAGGTGGTGTTCCACGCCCGCATGGCAGAGGAGCAGAACGCCTTTGCGTTCGGCGATGTCGTGGAGGCGATCACCAGGAAGATGATCCGGCGGCACCCGCATGTGTTCGCCGACAAGGACGGCAATCTTGCTCCCTCCCACGTCAAGGAAGTCTGGGATCGCATCAAGGCTGAGGAGAAGGCTGAGCGTGCGGCTCGCCGGCCGCCGGAAGAGGTCGGGCACAAATCGTTGCTGTCCGGGATCAAGGCTGGCCAGCCTGCCCTGACGCGCGCGATGGAATTGCAGCGCAAGGCCTCGACCGTCGGCTTCGACTGGAATGATCCGCGCGCGGTGTTGAAGAAAATCCGCGAGGAGGCCGACGAGATCGAGGCAGCGCTCGACGGAGCCGATGCCGATGAACTGGCGGAAGAAACCGGCGACCTGCTGTTCGCGGTGGTCAATCTCGCGCGGCACGTCGGCGCCGATCCGGAAACCGCACTCCGCGGCACCAACGCCAAATTCGAGCGCCGCTTCGCCTATATCGAGCGCGCGCTTGAGGCGCGTGGACGCTCGCTTGGAGAAGCGTCGCTGGAGGAGATGGACGCGCTGTGGAACGAGGCGAAGGGCGTTCGTAGCCCGGATGGAGCGTAAGCGAAATCCGGGGTTCTTGCCTATGGCTCGATCGGTCCCGGATTGCGCTGCGCTCCATCCGGGCTACGGCGCTTCCGCTCACATCGCGTGCGGCACGGCGTCGAAGCGAGACACGACAATATCGCGCTTGGTTTCGTCGACGCGCACGGTCATATCAAAGCGGCCGTCGTGCAGCTTCTTGTCGAGCACCTCGGAATTGCGGTGCAGCCAGCTAATGCCGGCGCCGTCGGAGGCATCGATCGACAGATCCAGCGTCATGCGCCTTGCCGCCAGCCGATCCTCGATGGCGGCGAGGAGTTCGTCGATGCCCTCCCCGTTCCAGGCGGAGGCCAGGAAAGCCGGCCGCTCCGGCGGACGACGGGCGGCGATGTTGCGCAAATTCGCCCGCTCCTCAGGATCGAAGCGGTCGATCTTGTTCCAGACTTCGATGATGCGCTGGCCGCCGTCGGCATCGGGATCGATCCCGAGCTGACGCAGCACCGCCTCGACATCGCGCTCCTGAGCCTCGGCATCCTCATGCGAGATGTCGCGGACGTGGAGGATGAGGTCGGCTTCCAGCACCTCTTCCAGCGTGGCGCGGAATGCCGCGACGAGCTGCGTTGGCAGGTTGGAGATGAAGCCGACGGTGTCGGACAGCATCGCCTTGCCGCCATGCGGCAGATGCAGCGCGCGCAAGGTCGGATCGAGCGTCGCGAACAGCATGTCGGCGGCCTGGACGTCGGCACGGGTCAACCGGTTGAACAGCGTCGACTTGCCCGCATTGGTGTAGCCGACCAGCGCCACCACGCGGTACGGCACGCGCTGGCGGCCGGCGCGGTGCAATCGCCGCGTCGCCTGCACTTTCTTCAGCTCGCTTTCGAGCTTGATGATGCGCTCGCCGATCAGCCGCCGGTCGGCCTCAATCTGGGTTTCGCCGGGGCCGCCCATGAAACCGAAGCCGCCGCGCTGGCGCTCGAGATGGGTCCATGACCGCACCAGCCGGCTGCGCTGGTAATTGAGATGCGCGAGTTCGACCTGCAGTGCGCCTTCCCTGGTCTTGGCGCGGCGGCCGAAGATCTCCAGAATCAGGCCGGTGCGGTCGAGCACCTTGGTGTTCCAGGCCTTCTCCAGGTTGCGCTGCTGGATCGGCGACAGCGCGCAATCCATCACCACGAGTTCGATGTTGTGGCCGGCGACGAGGCCGGCGATCTCCTCGACCTTACCTTTGCCGAGATAGGTCGCCGGCCTGATCTGGCTGACCGGGGCAATCACGCTGTCGATCACCGCAAGATCGATGGCACGGGCAAGCCCGGCCGCTTCCTCAATCCGCCCCTCGAAGTCGCGGACAGAGGCCTCCGTTTGCGCCTCGGCGTCGCCGCGGCGCATGCGCGTATACGGGCCGATGACAATCACCCGCCCGCTATCAATTCCCTCCGCCGACCGTGGCCGGTCGGCGGCCCCTTCACGATTACGGGGCTCCAATCAGTTCACTCTCAACCCTGTGTATCCTCACCGCCTTCAAACAACTGGATCGGTGCGCCCGGCATGATGGTCGAGATCGCGTGCTTGTAGACAAGCTGCGAATGACCGTCGCGCCGGAGTAAAAGGCAGAAATTGTCAAACCAGGTGACAATGCCCTGCAGTTTCACGCCATTCACCAGAAAGATCGTCAGTGGCGTCTTGGTCTTACGAACATGATTTAGGAAGGTGTCTTGTAGATTTTGAGCGCGGTCTGCCGCCATTTTTGTTGTCCCGCCGTCTTGTGGTTCTTCTTATTGGAATGTTGGAACCGGTTGGAGCCCTCTGATGGAGCCTTTCCCCGGTCGCCGGCCTGTCCTGAGTTCCCCCTCTGACAGGCTGGCGGTAGGATTAGAGGGCAGGCCCGCCTATTAGGCAAGCCGGTTCACGCGCCACCCATGAACAAGAATCGGCAATTGCCGCAAAAGCATGGGGAAAAAAGCGATCATTCCCAGTCAATTGCATGGATCTGCGACCGGTTGGCTCAGCCGACCCCCAAGGCCTTGAGCTTGCGATGGAGCGCGGAGCGCTCCATCCCGACGAACTCCGCCGTGCGCGAGATATTGCCGGAAAACCGGCTGATCTGAGCAATCAGATAGTCGCGCTCGAATACCTCCCGCGCCTCGCGCAGCGGTAACCCCATGATGTGCTCGCCATTGCTGCTGGTCGGCATCGCCGGCACCATCGAGCCGACGTCCTGCGGCAACATGTCCGCGGTGATGATCGCCTCCGGGCCGCCGCCGGCCAGAATCATCACCCGCTCGACATTGTTGCGGAGCTGGCGGACGTTGCCGGGCCAGACATGGGACTGCAGCACCGCCATCGCGTCCTGTCCGATCTGCCGCTTCGGCAGACCGGTCGCCGCCGAGATCTGGTCCATGAAATAGTCGATCAGTTCGGGGATGTCCTCGCGCCGCTCCGATAGTGGCGGCACCCGGATCGGGACCACCGACAGGCGGTGGTAGAGATCCTCGCGGAAGTGGCCGGCCGCGATCTCCTCCTCCAGGTTGCGCGCGGTGGAGGAGATGATGCGCACGTCGACATGGACCTTTGCGGTGCCGCCCGAGCGCTGAAAGGTCTGGTCGACAAGCACCCGCAAGATCTTGTTCTGGGTTTCGCGCGGCATATCGGCGATCTCGTCGATGAACAGCGTGCCGCCATGGGCCTCTTCCAGGGCGCCCGGCTTGCGCGGCTGCTCGCCATTGGACGCCTCGACGCCGAACAGCTCGACCTCCATCCGCTCGGGCGTGATCGCGGCCGCGTTGATGACGACGAACGGTCCGTCGGCGCGGCTCGATGCCTGGTGCAGCGTACGCGCCACCAGTTCCTTGCCGGAGCCTGCCGGACCCACGATCAGGATGCGGCTGTTCGCCTTGGCGGCGCGCTCGATGGTCTGGCGTAGCTGGTTCATGCAGGCGGAGCGGCCGGTCAAAACGCTTGCAGTTGGAGCCTGTTGCTTGAGTTCCTTCACTTCGCGCTTGAGGCGCGAATTCTCCAGCGCCCGGTTGGCGACCAGGATCAGCCGGTCCGACTTGAACGGCTTTTCGATGAAGTCATAGGCGCCGCGCTTGATCGCAGCGACCGCGGTCTCGATGTTGCCGTGGCCGGAGATCATCACCACCGGCAGGTCGGCATTGTCCTTCTTGATCTGCTCCAGAAGCTGCAGCCCGTCGAGCTTCGAGCCCTGCAGCCAGATGTCGAGGAAGACCAGATGCGGGCGACGGTTGGCGATCTCCGCCAGCGCCGAATCGCTGTCGCGCGCGGTGCGCGAGGAAAAACCTTCGTCTTCGAGGATGCCCGCAACGAGGTCGCGAATGTCTGCTTCGTCGTCGACAATCAGAATGTCACTTGCCATGGGTTACACCTGCCTGTCAGTCGCCTGTCGCTGCTTGGATTTTCGCTTGGATATTGGTCGTCGATGCCGGGTCGCTGGTCGCGGATGCCGGCGGATTTTTTTCTTCGTCCGGCGCGCTTGACTGCTGCGACTCAGGGCCGGCCGCCTGAGGCGGCTCGTTCGCCCCCGCCTTCGGCGGCTGCCCGGAGACGGCGAACCGAAGCCGCATCCAGGCACCGCGCTGCCCGGGACGGAAATCGGAGGCGTCCTTGAGCTCGATGCGGCCGCCATGGTCTTCGAGCACGCGACCAACGATGGCGAGCCCAAGCCCGGTGCCCTTCTGGCGCGTCGTGACATAGGGCTCCAATAGGCGCGCGCGCGCGACCTTCGGCAGGCCGATGCCGTTGTCGATCACGTCGATGATGATCTCCTCGCCCTCGCGCTGCGCGATGACGTCGATCCGCCCCTTGCCCAGCTCTTCCGGCGGCACCTGCTCGATCGCTTCGGTCGCATTCTTGATGATGTTGGTCAGCGCCTGCGAGATCAGCCGGCGATCGAACTGCGCCCGCATCGGGTCCTGCTTGATGTCGGCCTCGATTTCGAGCTCGGGGTGCGCGACCTTCATCAGGAACACCGCCTGCCGCACGGTGTCAGCGACGTCCTCGCCCTCCATCACGGGCTTGGGCATGCGGGCAAAGCGCGAGAATTCGTCGACCATGCGCCTGATGTCGTCGACCTGGCGCACGATGGTGTCGGTGCATTGTTCGAAGATCGACTTGTCCTTCTCCTCGGTGATGGTCTTGCCGAATTTGCGGCGGATGCGTTCGGCCGAAAGCTGGATCGGCGTCAGCGGATTCTTGATCTCATGCGCGATACGGCGCGCGACGTCGCCCCAGGCCGAGGTGCGCTGCGCCGAGACCAGCTCGGTGATGTCGTCGAGCGTGATGATGTAATTGTCCCAGGAGTGGCTGGTCTTTTCGGCGGAGATGCGGACCGACAAATTGCGCTCGTGGCCGTCGCGCGTGATAGTGATCTGGCCCTGGACCAGGCGCTGGGTGCCTTCCCGCGCCGTCTTCATCATCTCGTCGAGCTCGGGAAGCACGTCCGAGAGCGGATGGCCCAAGGTCTCCGACTCGGCGTGGCCGATCAGCTTCTCCGCCGAGCGGTTGAGGGTGCCGACGCTGCCGGACGGATCGACGCCGATGATGCCGGCGCTGGCCGATGACAGCACTGCCTCGATGAAGCGGCGGCGGCTGTCGATCAGTTCGCTGGCATTGACGAGTTCGTCGCGCTGGGTCCGCAACTCCTGCGTCATCTTGTTGAAAACCTCGCCGAGCTGAGCGAGGTCGCCCTCCGATTTGCGCACGGGGACCTGCACATTGAGATTGCCCGTTGAGACGTCGCCCGCCGCGGCCATCAGTCGGCGGATCGGCGCGACCAGCCGGTTGGCGAAGTTGAGACCGGTCAGCACCGACGCCATCAGGATGGTCAGTGCGATGACCGCGAACATCAGCGCGAACGCCACCTGGATGCCGAGCCGACGCGCCTCAAGCTGAGCATATTCGGCAGCGCTGGTCTGGGTCTGCTTGAGCTGGGCAACGATGGTCGGATCAAGCAGACGCGCCACGTACAGGAATGTGTCGTCATAAGCCCGCAGGCGGACCACGGAGGCGACATAGCTTTCGGGGAAAACCGAGATTTCCGGCTCTGTCTCGTTGACGTTCTTGAGAATTTCGAGCGGTGGTAGTGCGTAGTTCAGACGACTACCGGTGTCCGCGCTGTTGAGAACGTTGCCGTCCTTGTCCAATAGCAGCGCAACCGGCAGATTGCGCGCCGCCGCGCCCGCCGTCAGGAGCTGCATGAACGTCATGCGGTCCTGGTCATACAGTGGCCTTGCATGGGCGAGGTCATTCGCCATCCCCAAGACGTCGCCGCGGATGAGCTGCGCATGCTCCTGCATGTAGGCGCCGGCGATCGTCAGCGAATTCTGGATCACCTCTTTCGTGGGGCCCGAGAAGAGCCGGTCGAGGCCGCGCTCGATGGTGACATTGGCAACGATCGAGACCAGGACCGCGGGCAGCACAGCGACCACGGAGAACAGGCCGACGATCTGCACATGCAGCCGCGCCGCCGCTCGGCCGCGCCGCCTCGCCTGCACCATCTGCCAGACCTCGCGGACAATGATGCCGACCAAGAGCAGGATGGTCGTGGCGTTGATTAGCAGGAAGGAACGGACCACCTCGGGCGTCGGCTCGATCGGGGTCAGCCCCGTCAGCACCACGAACGTAAGGAACGCCGACAAGAGCGCAATCGCCACCGCAAAGGGCGCCAGCCACTTCGCAAGCGGCACCCCCCTTTTCTCGGTACGTGAAGGTTCGTACGGCTGGGCCGTGGTCTCTGGGCTGGTCATTCCGGCAAGGATGAACTGAAGGCCTCAACGTCCGCTGATCGAGCGGACTGATGCAATCATATCACAATGTTGCCGAATTGCGACATTTCCGCGGCGCCTGCTCAGGAATGAACAGGGTTCCACAGCCCTCTCGGAGGTCCCCTCGTTCGGGGCGGCGAGCTACCGAATTCGAAACCTCGAGATTCTCCGACGTGCAATCGCACATCGGAGTTGACGCAACGCGCGCCCCGGAATGACGGATCGGGGTTAGCCCCCGCTCCGGTAGACCTGAATATCGAGGTCCCTGATCTTCTTGCGCAGCGTGTTGCGGTTGAGGCCGAGCAAGTCGGCGGCGCGGATCTGGTTGCCGCGGGTGGCCGCGAGCGCAGCCGTCAGGAGCGGCACCTCGATCTCCTTGAGGATGCGGTGGTAGAGGCCCGGGGGCGGTACGCCATTCGGGAAGCCGGAGAAGTGCGAGGACAAATAGGCCTCGACCGCGCCACCGAGATTGTCCACCCCGTGCTGGGTGTTGCCGCCGGAGTTGACGGCCGGCGGAGCCAGTTCGCCGTCGATGACGGACGCGGTGATCACATCCTGCGGATAAAGTGCCGCCAGCCGGCGTGCGAGGTTTTCCAGTTCGCGGACGTTGCCGGGCCAGCGGTGCTGCTTCAGCCGCTCCAGCGCCTGGGCGTCGAGCTTCTTTGGCGGCAGGCCGTCCTTCTCAGCGAGCGCAAAGAAGTGCCTGATCAGGTCGGGCAGATCCTCGATCCGCTCGCGCAAGGGCGGCAGCCGCAGCGGCACCACGTTCAAGCGGAAGAACAGGTCTTCGCGGAACAGGCCCTGCTGGATCAGGATCCGCAAATCCTTGTTGCTGGCGGCGACGATGCGCACGTCGGTCTTGATCGGGGTACGTCCGCCGACGGTGGTGTATTCCCCCTGCTGCAGCACGCGCAGCAGCCGGGTCTGCGCCTCCATCGGCATGTCGCCGATCTCGTCGAGGAACAGCGTGCCGCCTTCCGCCTGCTCGAACCGGCCCGAGGCGCGGGTATTGGCGCCGGTGAACGCGCCGCGTTCATGGCCGAACAATTCCGACTCGATCAGGTCGCGCGGGATCGCCGCCATGTTGACGGCGACGAAGGGGCCGTTCCGCCGCTTGCCGTAGTCGTGCAGCGCACGGGCGACCAGTTCCTTGCCGGTGCCGGATTCGCCCGAGATCATCACGGTAAGGTCGGTCTGCATCAGCCGCGCCAGCACGCGGTAGATTTCCTGCATCGCCGGCGAGCGGCCGACCAACGGAATCGAGTCGAACTCGGAGTCGTCGGCGGCGCTCGCCACCCTCTCCTTCGGCTCGGCGAGCGCCCGGCCGACGATGGTGATCAGCTCCTTCAGGTCGAACGGCTTCGGCAGATATTCGTAGGCGCCGCGCTCGGAGGCCCTGATCGCCGTCATGAAGGTGTTTTGCGCGCTCATGACGATGACGGGCAGGTTCGGCCGCATCTTCTTGATCCGCGGCAACAGGTCGAACGCGTTCTCGTCGGGCATCACCACGTCGGTGATGACGAGATCGCCCTCGCCCTGGCTCACCCAGCGCCACAGCGTCGCCGCGTTGCCGGTCAACCGCACCTCGTACCCGGCGCGTGACAGGGCCTGGTTGAGAACCGTGCGGATGGCGGTATCGTCATCAGCAACGAGAATGCTACCTGCGGGCATTGTCTTTCCTCATCTTGCGTCCTGTGAGGCATGCGATGGCGTACCCGGAACGTCCTCGCGGCTGCTTTGGTCGATTTGTTTGGCGGGGTTGTACATCGGCATCAGCACGCGGAAGGTGGTCTTCCGCGGCTGGGATTCGCATTCGATGATGCCGCCGTGATCGCCGACGATTTTGGCCACGAGCGCAAGCCCGAGGCCACTGCCGGTCTGTTTTGTGGTGACGAAGGGATCGAACAGATTGGGCAACAGGTCTTCCGGTACGCCGGAGCCGTTGTCCTTGACGCAGAATTCCAGCGGCAGCGACACCCGCGATTTCTTGCCGGGTACCGACAGCCGGACGCCCGGACGGAACGCGGTGGTGAGCTGGATTTCCGCATCGGTGCCGAGATCGGCCACCGCCTCGGCGGCGTTCTTCACCAGATTGAGGAACACCTGGATGAGCTGATCCTGGTTGGCGAGAACCGGCGGCAGCGACGGGTCGTAATCCTCGATGAAGCGGACGTTACGCGCGAAGCCGGACTGCGCCAGCCGTTTGACGTGGTCGAGCACTGAATGGATGTTGACCGGGCCGCGGGCGACCGGCCGATCGTCGCCGAACACTTCCATGCGGTCGACCAGGGTGACGATGCGGTCGGCCTCGTCGCAGATCAGCCGGGTCAGCATGCGGTCATCCGAGGAGGCCTGCTGCTCCAAGAGTTGCGCCGCGCCGCGGATGCCCGACAGCGGGTTCTTGATCTCATGTGCCAGCATCGCCGCCAGCGCGATCACCGAGCGCGCGGCGCTGCGATGGGTAAGCTGCCGGTCCATCTTGTCGGCGATGGTGCGCTCCTGCAGCATCACGACGATATGCCCCGGCCGCTCCGTGACTGGCGCCACATGCAAATCGACCTGGCGGTCGCCGCCGATCCGCGGCGTGCCGAGGTCGACCTTGTATTCGTTGACCGGCGACCCCGAGGTGCGCACCTGGTCGATCAGCGCGAGCAGCGGGCTGCCGAATGGCACCAGTTCCTTCAGCGACTGCCGCTGCAGGAACTGCGTGGAGATTTCGAAAAACGATTCGGCGGCGATGTTGGCGTCGGCGATACGGCCATCCGGCGCCACCAGCAGCACCGGGTTCGGCAGCGCGTTGAGAATGGCCTCGCTGTCGGAGGGCATGCGCCGGCGAGTCTCTGCGGCTGATGTCATGCAGCAGCACTCCATGCAAAATCGTCGTAAGCATCCTGAAGCGATTGATGCACACTCGAGGGTTCGTCCGAGGTCAGGATGCTTTGCCGCCAGCCCTTCAGCGTCGCTGCCGGAGCGCGGCTGCAGTGGGCGGCGATCTCCAGCGCCCAACCGAGATGTTTTCGCGCGTGCTTGAGCCCGACACGGACACCGTAATGGCTCAGGACGGCATCATAGAGCTCACGGATATGGCTGAGCTGCTCGGCGAGCGGCGGCGCCTGCTCGGCAATGCCGGTCTCGAGCCGGCGCGCGATCTGCCCGGGCAGCCAGGGCTGACCCTGCGCGCCGCGTCCGATCATGACCGCGTCTGCGCCGGACTCATCGAGCGCGGTCACCACCCTCTCGAAGGAGGTGATGTCGCCATTGACGACGAGCGGGATCGAGACGGCGTCCCTGACTTCACGCACAGCGGCCCAATCCGCCTCGCCCTTGTAGAACTGGCAGCGCGTGCGGCCGTGCACCGTCACCATCTGCACGCCGGCGGCTTGCGCACGCCGTGCCAGTTCCGGCGCATTGCGCGTGCGGTCATCCCAGCCGAGCCGCATCTTCAGTGTCACCGGCACCTTGACCGCGGCGATCGTCGCCTCGATCAGGCTTGTCGCGTGATCGAGGTCGCGCATCAAAGCGGAGCCGGACTGGCCGCCGGTCACGTGGCGCGCCGGGCAGCCCATGTTGATATCGATGATGTCGGCGCCGGCGGCCTCCGCGATCCTCGCGCCCTCGGCCATCCAGCGGGCCTCGCACCCGGCGAGTTGAACCACATGCGGCCCGATCCCGGCCGCCTCGCAGCGCAAAAGCGAGATCGGTCTGCCCTGCGCAAGATCGTCGCTTGCGGTCATCTCCGAGACGACAAGCCCCGCGCCGAGACTCGCCGCGAGACGCCGAAACGGGGCATCAGTCACGCCGGACATGGGGGCGAGAAGCACCGGGTTGGCGACGGTAATGTCACCTATTTTCAAAGAGTTACGACGTGTTCTTGCGAGTCCGGTCACAAGCTTCTCGTGTTACTGGCGGCAGCCTTATCGCGCCGCCGCCCTATATTTTGAGCACAATTCTTGTGCAGTCAAGCGTTATGCCTACGGTTTAGACATTTCTATCATTTGCGCAAGTGCACCGCAACAAGAACTGCTTTTCCCACAGGGTATGGGAATAGCTCTGTCATTGGGCATCCAGCATGGTAAGGGCTGTGCGCTGGCGGAAAGCCCGGCGCCCTCACCTTAACCAACTCGTATACAGTTTCGTCCAATGCCCAGACCTGAGCGCACCGCCGCCATCCTTGTTGCAGCCGGCCGCGGGCTTCGCGCCGGCGCGGGCGGGCCGAAGCAGTACCGGATGATCGGCGGACAGACGGTGATCTTCCGGGCGATGGAGCCGTTCAGCCGACATCCCGATGTTTTCGCCGTGCAGCCCGTCGTCAATCCCGATGATGCCGCCCTCTTCAACGAAGCAGTCGTGGGCCTTCGCCATCGGCCGCCGACAAACGGTGGCGCGACAAGGCAAGCGTCCGTGCGTGCGGGACTGGAGGCACTTGCGAGCGAGAAGCCCGACATCGTACTGATCCACGACGCCGCGCGGCCCTTCGTGACGCAGGCGCTGATCTCGCGCGCGATCGACGCGGCCGGCCGTACCGGTGCCGCTGTTCCCGCGGTCCCGGTCACCGATACTATCAAGCTGACCGGTACGAACGGCGATGTCGAAGCGACGCCCGATCGCGCGCGGCTGCGAATCGCGCAGACGCCACAGGTCTTTCGGTTCGACGTGATCCTGGATGCGCATCGCCGCGCCGCGCGCGAGGGCTTGAGCGATTTCACCGACGATGCCGCGATTGCCGAATGGGCGGGATTGACGGTGGCGACCTTTGAAGGCGATCCTGCGAACATGAAACTCACCACACCTGAAGACTTCGTCCGCGAGGAGGCCCGCCTCGCCAGCCTGCTCGGCGACATCAGGACCGGCACCGGCTACGACGTACATGCGTTCGGGGAAGGTGATCACGTGATGATCTGCGGCGTGCGCGTGCCGCACACGAAGGGCTTTCTCGCCCATTCCGACGGCGATGTCGGCCTGCATGCGCTGGTCGACGCCATTCTCGGCGCGCTCGCGGACGGCGACATCGGCTCGCATTTTCCGCCGAGCGATCCGCAGTGGAAGGGCGCCTCTTCCGACCGATTCCTGAAATATGCCGTCGATCGCATCACCGCGCGCGGCGGCCGCATCGCCAATCTCGAGGTGACGCTGATCTGCGAACGGCCGAAGATCGGCCCCCTGCGCGACACCATGCGGGCGAAGATCGCCGAGATCTCGGGCGTGAACATCTCGCGCATCGCGGTGAAGGCGACGACCAGCGAGAAACTGGGCTTCACCGGCCGTGAGGAAGGCATCGCAGCCACTGCGAGCGCCACCATTCGCCTCCCCTGGAGCGAGTAACCATGAGCGGCAGCGACGCGCGCGCCCTCTCCCGCTCGCTGCTCGATCTGTGCCGGATGCGGAAATTGACCATCGCGACGGCGGAGTCCTGCACCGGCGGGCTGGTCGCGGGCGCGCTCACCGATATCCCCGGCTCCTCCGACGTCATCGATCGCGGCTTCGTCACCTATTCCAACGAGGCCAAGCGCGCCATGCTCGGCGTCAACGCGCTGACGCTTTCGACCTTCGGCGCGGTCAGCAAGGAGACCGCGACCGCCATGGCGGTCGGTGCCCTGGAGCGTGCCGGCGTCGATCTTGCGGTCGCCATCACCGGCATCGCCGGTCCCGGCGGCGCCACCCCGGGCAAGCCAGTCGGTCTGGTGCATTTCGCGGTCGCCGCCCGCGATGGCCGGATCATGCATCGTGAGCACCGCTTCGGCGCGATCGGGCGCACCGCAGTACGGCAACGCTCCGTGGTGGAAGCCCTGCGCATGCTGATGGAAGTGGCGCGCGGCCCCCAGGCCGCGGCCAAGCCGCGCCGCGAAGCATCTAGCCGCCTGCGTCCCCGCGTCGCGCGCTCCCCGCGCCGCAGCGCCGTCAAGCGCCGCCGTCCGCCACGGGCCTAAGCGCTTTCGCTCCGTCATTGCGAGCCATCGGGTCGGCGCGCAGCGCCGCCCGATGACAGGCTCCGCGAAGCAACCCACCTCTCCCACGCGGGCAGAATGGATTGCTTCGTCGCTTCGCTCCTCGCAATGACGGGGATAGCTTACGATGCGGTAGCCGGCTTGCCGTAGATCACATCGGCGCGTTTTTCGAATGCGGCGGCGAAGCGTTGGAATGCGGCATCGAACATCGATCCCATCAGCATCGCCAGCATCCGGCTTCTGAACTCATATGAGATGAAGAAGCCGACATCGCACTCGGTCTCGGATTTCGGCTCGAAGGTCCAGCGGTTCTCGAGATTGCTGAACGGGCCGCGCAGATATTCGACCATGATCTTCAGGTTCGGCCGATCCAGCGTGACGCGACTGGTGAAGTTCTCGCGCACCAGCTTGAACGACACGGTCATGTCGGCGACCAGGACCTCCGTGCCGTCCTCCTTCGGAGTGCGCTGCCGGATCTTCAGCGCATGGCACAGCGGCACGAATTCCGGATAGCGCTCGACATCGGCGACCAGATCGAACATCTGCGACGCGGAGTGACGGACCCGCCGCGTGCTGGAAAACCTCGGCATCAGTGGATACTCGTCGCATGGAGCATCGGCGCGAGCTCCTTCAAATACTGGCTCGCCCGTGTCCGATCCCTGAAGCGGACAAGTGACTGGTCGGGTCGCAGGCCCTCGAAAAACTTGAGAAGCTTCGGTCGCTGCTTCTGTCGATACGTCCAGACGTATCGAAAGAATTCGAGATCGATTCGTTCCGGGCACCCCTCGGCCATTTCCGGTCGAACCTGGCCAAAGCTTCCGGCTATCCGCCTCGCGATGCCAAGCATGCAGGTCCGACGCGGAAGATCAAACCAGATGACGCTATCGCAGACCTGGCGGCGCAGCTCGCCGGCCCCATTTGAAATGTAGTTTCCGTCCATGACCCATTGCGGTCGAAGCGCCACCTCAGTCACGCGTTCGTGGAACTCCGCGTTCTCGGACGCGACCCAGCCTGGTTTCCAGTAGATCGCGTCGAGCGACACGAACGGGATTCCCGTAGTGTCTGAAAGACGTTGCGCAAAGGTCGATTTGCCGGACCCCGAGGATCCCATCACAAGAATGCGTCGCATCGGCGATCCGGCGTTAGCGCGACCGCGCCACGCGCGCCGCTTGCAGTTTGGCGAAATCGTCGCCCGCATGATGGGACGAACGCGTCAACGGACTCGCCGACACCATCAGGAAGCCCTTGGTATAGGCAACCTTCTCGTAGCCCGCGAACTCGTCCGGCGTGACGTAGCGCATCACGGCGTGATGCTTCCGCGTCGGTTGCAGATATTGGCCGATCGTGAGGAAATCGACATCCGCCGAGCGCAGGTCGTCCATCACCTGCAGCACCTCGTGCCGCTCCTCACCCAGGCCCACCATGATGCCGGACTTGGTGAAAATCGTCGGATCGATCTCCTTCACCCGCTGCAGCAACCGGATCGAGTGGAAATAGCGCGCGCCGGGCCGCACCGACAGATAGCGCGAGGGCACGGTTTCGAGATTGTGGTTGAAGACGTCGGGCTTTGCCGCCGCCACGACTTCAAGCGCGCCTTCCTTGCGCAGGAAGTCGGGGGTGAGGAGCTCGATCGTGGTCTTCGGGCAGCGCGCGCGGATGGCGCGGACGGTCTGGGCAAAATGCTCAGCGCCGCCGTCGGCAAGATCGTCGCGGTCGACCGAGGTGATGACGACATGCGAGAGCCCGAGCTTGAAGGTCGCCTCCGCCACGTGCTCCGGCTCGCCGGCGTCAAGCGCGCCGGGCATGCCCGTCTTGACGTTGCAGAACGCACACGCCCGGGTGCAGGTGTCCCCCATGATCATGAAGGTGGCGTGCTTCTTGTCCCAGCACTCGCCGATATTCGGGCAGCCGGCCTCCTCGCAGACCGTGACGAGGCCATTCTCCTTCACGATGTTGCGGGTATCGGCATAGCCGCGCGTGTTCGGCGCACGCACCCGGATCCAGTCCGGCTTAGGCGGCGACAGCGCGTCGGGCCGGTTCACCTTTTCGGGGTGGCGCGGGCGCAGCGGACTGGCTGAAATGGTGTCGATCAGGGTGACCATGGGAAATCTGCGGATCTTCGAGACTGTTAGCTAATCCGTATTGCCCGAACCCGCAACCCGGCTCGCGCATGCTAACAGAACGTGCAACATATGGGCAGCAGTCCCCCGCGTTTCCCTCTGATTCCCACCAAAATGGTTCAAAATCCCAGACTGCCGGGCGAAGCACCCATCCGCCTTGGCAAGGCGCTCAAACGCTCATTCTTTGGCCGCAGCGTGCACGAGGTCGCGCCCGACCTGATCGGCGCGACCTTGCTCTTCAATGGCGTCGGCGGCCTCATCGTGGAGGTGGAGGCCTATCACCACACCGATCCGGCCGCCCATTCCTATCGTGGGCCGACGCCGCGCAACCAGGTGATGTTCGGCCCGCCGGGCTTTGCCTATGTCTATCGCTCCTACGGCATCCACTGGTGCGTGAATTTCGTCTGCGAAGAAGCAGGCTCGGCGAGCGCCCTGCTGATCCGCGCGCTGGAGCCCACGCATGGGATCGCGACGATGCGGCGGCGACGTCATCTCAAGGAAGCGCACGCACTATGTTCCGGTCCGGGAAAGCTGACCGAAGCACTCGGCATAACGATTGAGCACGACGCCCTGCCGCTCGATCAGGCACCGTTCTCGCTGCACGCGCGCGTCGGCAGTGTCGATATTGTCGCAGGCGTGCGAATCGGAATCACAAAAGCAATCGATCTGCCTTGGCGTTATGGCATGAAGGGCTCGAAATTCCTGAGCAAGCCATTTCCAGTTTGAGTTGAAGTTGAAGCGCCATCGTAACGAGGCGCGCATCAACAATCGCAACATCGACGCAATCCTGTCACGACACGCCCACGTTGCGCGTGCAGACTGAGCGCGCGTTGCTTCGCTGCACGCGTGTGAGTTGCTTATGAATTGTGCTCTGCTGAAATGACGGAACACAACGCAGGTGAACAAGTCCTGCGCAAAATGCTGGCCACCGAAACAGCGAAATAGAAAACATAGAAACTAAGGAGCTGGCCGATGGCGGGCGTTTTTACTGTCGAAGGATTCGGATTCCCGTCCAACTACAATGGTGCATTCGTCACCAGCGCGGCGCGCGATGCCATGCAGGCAATCGCGGACACCAATGCAAATTCGATCGAGCTTGCGCCTCGGCTCTTTACGAACACGAGGCATTCGGACGATGTGTTCGCCGATCCCGGCAAGACCGAGAGCGACGCCAACATCCTTAAAGCCATCGCGGATGCGAAGGCGCTCGGCCTTTCGGTTTCGCTGAAACCCATGGTCTCCGCTCTCGATGGCTCGCTTGCACATGTGCTGACACCGGACGATCCCGCCGCCTTCTTCGCGTCCTACAAGACCGAAATCGTTCACATGGCGGAACTCGCCCAGCAAGCCGGCGTCAGCATGTTCGTGATCGGCAATGAGCTCGGCAAGCTCTCCGGTCCCGAATATCGCGACGACTGGGTGGACATCATCAATTCCGTGCGCGCCGTGTATCACGGCGAAATCACCTACGCCGCCGCCACCGATGAAGCCATCAATGTCAGCTTCTGGGACAAGGTCGATGTCATCGGCGTCAACGCCTATCCGCCGCTGACGACCGAGCGCGATCCAACCGTCCAGGAAATGGTCAACGCGTGGAACACCATGTCCACCGATGATTATTGGGCCAAGGTGATGGATCACAAATCGCCGGTCGATTTCTTCCACTCCCTCGCCCTTCAATACGGCAAGCAGGTGGTCTTCACCGAAACAGGCTATCGCAGCGTCGACGGCACCAATATCAGCCCGGGCAACCCAGGGAGCTCAACGCAGGACGTCCAGGAGCAATATGACGCGTTCAACGCCTTCTTTCAGGTGTGGGGATCGGAAGGCGGAAGCTGGTTCAGGGGCGCTTCGATCTGGAACTGGGATGCGGACAACAAATATTCACCACTCGGCTACTCACCGGAAGGGAAGCCGGCTCAGGGGCTGATCACAGAATGGTACGGCGGCGAGCGTCAGCCCCCCGGCCAGACCCTGACGGGCTCTCCGGCCGCCGATCTGATGGATACCGGCGGCGGCAATGACGTGCTGTCGGGCGGGGTCGGCAACGATACGATCAAGGCCGGCGCGGGCGACGACACCATCACCGGCGGTCCCGACACGATTCCGAAATTGACGCAAACCACCGTCACCGTGACCGGCTATGGCTCCGTGGTCGACGGCATCGGCGCGCAGATGCAGCTTCTAGTCAATGGCCAGCAGGTCGGCAACACCGTCGAGTTCCACAATGCGACCAACGCATCGGGCTTCCAGAGCTTCACCTTCACATTCGCCAACCCCGCGACGATCTCAAGTCTCGATCTCGCCTTCATCAACGACATCGCCGGCGCCAGTGGCGACCGCAACCTCTACATCAAGGACATCACGGTCAATGGCGATCATCTGTCGGTTGCCGATGCGGTCAATCCGAGCTCGCCGGGAACCTGGAATCTCTATCAGAACAAGGCGATCCATTATGACATGAGCGGCCACCAGGACCTGTTCTTTGGCGCGTCGACCGACAACGACATCATCGACGGCGGTCCTGGGAAGGATGTGATCAACGGTGGCGCCGGTGCCGACGTGATCCATGGCGGCGCAGGCGACGACACGATCAATGGCGGTCCTGGCATTGCCACCGCAACTGATCAACTCTATGGCGACGATGGCAACGACATCATCAAAGCGGGCAACGGCGATACCGGCGCCCTGCTCGACGGCGGCGCCGGCAACGACCAGCTCTATGGCGGATGGGCCGCCAACGTCATCAAGGGTGGCGACGGTAATGACTATCTTTCAGGCGGCGGCGGTAACGACACCCTCTATGGCGGCGCCGGCAATGACTCGATGAAAGGCGGTCCGGCCGCGACCCAAATGTTCGGCGATGACGGCAACGACACGCTGATGGGCGGAACCGGCAACGAGCTCCTGTACGGCGGCAGCGGCGACGACAGGCTCAATGGCGACGGCGGTAACGACACTTTGTCAGGCGGCGCAGGCAATGACATTTTCATGTTCAGCCCCGGCTTCGGCAAGGACGTCATTGTCGACTTCCAGAACACCGATGGCGCGCAGGATCTGATTCAGTTCAACCGCACGGTGTTTGCCGATTTCAACGCCGTGCAATCGCACATGGCGCAGAGCGGAACGAGCGTCGTCATCACCTTCGACGACAACAATTCGGTCGAGATCAGGAACACGACGCTCGATCAGCTCCACGCGAGCGACTTCACGTTTGTCTAGGCGCGGGTTTCGAAACGGATCGTAGGGTGGGCAAAGCGCAGCGTGCCCACCCTGACTTGCACCGAAGACTTGCACCGAACGTGCATGGTGGGCACGCTGCGCTTTGCCCACCCTACCTCTTCTCAAGAAGCCTTCTTCAGCCGCTCGAGCGCCTCGAGGATCTTTGCCTTCCGCTCCAGCGCCGCCTCGCGCTTTTCCTTTTCTTCCTCGACGATCTCTTCCGGCGCGTTGGCGACGAACTTCTCGTTGGAAAGCTTGGCGTCGACGCGCTTGATGTCGGCGTCGGCTTTCGCGATTTCCTTCTCGAGCCGCGCGCGCTCGGCGGCAAGATCGATCACGCCCTTCAGCGGCAGCGCCGCGACCTCGCCGCGCACCAATAGCTGCACAGCACCTTCCGGGGCGGCATCGGCAAAGGAGATGTCGGCCAGCCGCGCCAGCCGTTTGGCGACATCGTTCCAGCGCTGCCCCCGCGCCTTCGTCTCATCGGAAACGTCTACAAGCACCAGCGGCGTCAACGTGGACGGTGGGATGTTCATCTCCGCGCGCACCGAGCGGATCGCACTGACGAGATCAACCACCCAGCCGATCTCGGCCTCGGCTTCGGGGTCGCTGAACTCCTCCTCGGTGTCATCCTCGAACGTGCCGATCACGGGCGGAATGAGCGCGTCGGTCGGCCCTGCCAGCGAAAGCGTGGCGATCTGCTCAGGCGTTAGCGCGCGCGGCTTTCGCGGCCATGGCGCCAGCACCAGAAGACCGTCGCGCTTCGCTGTGACGTCCCAGAGTTCCTCGGTGATGAACGGCATGAACGGGTGCAGCAGCTTCAGGATCTCGTCGCGCACCCATGCGATCATGGCGCGGGTCTCGGTCTTCGCAGGCCCGTCCTCGCCCATCAACAGCGGTTTGGTCAGCTCGACATACCAGTCGCAGAACACGTTCCAGACGAAGCGATAGACCGCGCCTGCCGCATCATTGAAACGGTACGCCTCGATCGCTTCAGTCACCTCGCGGGCCGCAAGCGTCGTCTCATGCATGATCCAGCGATTCAGCGTCTCCTTTACGCTGGTCGGATCAAACCCGGCCGTCAGGGCGGCGCCGTTCATCTCGGCAAAACGGCAGGCGTTCCAGAGCTTGGTGGCGAAGCTGCGATAGCCATCGACGCGCTGCGTCGACAGCTTGATGTCGCGTCCCTGCGCCGCCATCGCCGCCAGCGTGAAGCGCAGCGCATCTGCGCCGTATTCGTCGACGAGATGCAGGGGATCGATGACGTTGCCTTTCGACTTCGACATCTTGGCGCCCTTCTCGTCGCGGACAAGGGCGTGCATGTAGATGGTCGAGAACGGCACCTCTTTCGTGAAGTGAAGGCCCATCATCATCATCCGCGCCACCCAGAAGAAGATGATGTCGAAACCGGTGACCAGCGTGTCGGTCGGATAGTAGCGCTGCAGCTCCGGCGTCTCGTCCGGCCAGCCAAGCGTCGAGAACGGCCACAGCGCGGACGAGAACCAGGTGTCGAGCACGTCTTCATCGCGGGTGATGAAGCCCTCGCGCTTGGCGGGGTCCTCCGCCATGTCGTGGCCCTGCTCCGGCGTGATGACTTCCTGCTCGACGTAATAGCCGAGCGCGTTGCCAACGGCCTCTTCCTCGGTCTCGGCGACGAAGACCTTGCCGTCGGGCCCGTACCACGCCGGGATCTGATGGCCCCACCAGAGCTGGCGCGAGATGCACCAGGGCTGGATGTTCTCCATCCATTCGAAATAGGTCTTTTCCCAGTTCTTCGGTACGAAGCTGGTTTCGCCCGCGCGCACGGCCGCGACCGCCGGTTGCGCCAGCGTCTTGGCGTCGACATACCATTGGTCGGTGAGGAACGGCTCGATGACCACGCCGGAACGGTCGCCATGCGGCACCATATGCGTGTTCGGCTCGATCTTCTCGAGAAAGCCGAAATCCTCCAGCCGCGCCACGATCTGTTTTCGCGCGGCAAAGCGCTCGACGCCGTGGAACTCTTCAGCGAACTGCAGCGCACCCTCAGGCAGGCCGCGCAGATAGTCCTCGTTGCCGACAAGCGAGAGCTTGCCCTCCTGGTCGAGCACGCTGATCTGCGGCAGCCCATGGCGCTTGCCGATCTCGAAGTCGTTGAAGTCGTGCGCCGGCGTGACCTTTACTGCGCCGGAGCCCTTCTCTGGATCGGAGTAATCGTCAGCCACGATCGGAATCCTGCGGCCGACCAGCGGCAGGATCACGTGGCTGCCGACCAGCGCACTGTAGCGCTCGTCGTCCGGATGCACGGCCACCGCGGTATCGCCGAGCATGGTTTCGGGACGGGTCGTCGCGACCACGATGAAGCTTGCGGGATCGTCAGGGCTGAACGCCCTGCCCTCGATCGGATAGCGCAGGTACCAAAGGTGGCCCTTGACCTCGACCTGCTGCACCTCGAGATCGGAGATCGCGGTGAGCAGTTTCGGGTCCCAATTGACCAGCCGCTTGTCCTTGTAGATCAGCCCTTCGCGGTGGAGTTCGACGAACACCTTCACGACCGCGCGCGACAGGCCCTCGTCCATCGTGAAGCGCTCGCGCGACCAGTCGCAGGAGGCACCCAGCCGCTTGAGCTGGTTGATGATGGTACCGCCGCTCTCGGCCTTCCATTGCCAGACCCGCTCGAGGAATTTGGCACGGCCCATCTCGCGACGGCTTGGCTCCTGCCGTTCCATCAACTGCCGCTCGACCACCATCTGGGTGGCGATGCCGGCATGGTCGGTGCCGGGCTGCCAGAGCACGTCGCGTCCGCGCATGCGCTCGAAGCGGCAGAGGATGTCCTGCAGCGTATTGTTCAGCGCATGTCCCATGTGCAGCGAGCCCGTCACGTTCGGCGGCGGGATCACGATGGTGAACGGCGCGGCGTCGCGCCGCTCGGGGCGGCCGGCCTTGAAGGCGCCGCTCTCCTCCCAGACGCGGGACATCCGGCTTTCGATATCGGCAGGTTGGTAGTTTTTCTCGATCATGGCACTACAAATGGGATGTTTGAGAGCGCTAAAAAGCCGTCCGAACGCGCCAAGTCAACCGGACCGACGCGTCCAAACCGCCATAACACCCATTCGGGATGGCTGAATTGAGGGGGCTTCGCAGCCCGAGCGGCTAGCGCCCGCGCGAAACCCGCTCGATCTCGGCTTTCACGATCCGCTCGACCAGCCCCGGCAGGTTGTCGTCCAGCCAGGATTTCAGCATCGGCCGCAGCATTTCCTTGACCAAATCCTCCAGCGTCCGTGCATTGTTGCTGAGCACGGTATTGGCCAGCGAATTGAACGCGCTTTCGACCGCGTTCATGGTCGTGCGCGACAGGATTGGCTGCTGACCATAGGAGGAACTCTCGGTCGCCGGCTCATAGGCTGACTGCCGCGGTGGAGGCGGCGGCTTGGTGGCTTCCGTGAATTCGATGTCGTCCTGCGGTTCAACTTTCTGAAAGGTCGGTGGCGGCGGCTTGGGCGTCGGTGCTGGATCCGGCAGGGCCATCTCGTCAGTCAGTTCGAATACGTCGCCATCGGGTTGCGGCGGCCTGACTTCGGCCTGCTGCGTCGCCTCATCGAGGCTCGCCAGCATGGCGTCGATGTCGTCCTGGCTGTTGGTTTTGGCTGGTGGTGGCGCCGGCGCAGGTTTTGGCGCTGGTGGTGCCGGCTTCGCTGCTGCAGGAGTCGGCGGCGGCGGAATGTCCTTCACCACCGGCTTGGGGGCAGGCGCGGCGGCGACCGCCGGTTTCTCCGGCGCCGCAACACTTGCCGGCCTGTCGTTTGCCGGCTTATCCGCGGAAGCAGGCTTGGCCTCATCATCGGCAATGATGCGACGGATCGACGCCAGAATCTCCTCCATGGAGGGCTCTTGGACCTTTGCAGGTTGCGTCATTTCCGACTCCACATCGAAATTATCCTACACCAAGCCGCACGAGATTCGGCGGTTCCGGATGAAGCGGCCGGAATTTTTCATCGCTCGAGTCCAGACTTGTCCCCAGATCAACGGTTACCGGTGCGTTGCACGCGGTGCGTTCGCCCTCACGGCAACCGATCCGCAGCGATGAACGCAAAAAGCCGTTGCGAATCGTTCTCTTGCCTATGGAAACGGTATGTCAGGGCAACAATCGATTGCAAGCAACGCGCTTCGAAGTTTTGCGGCGTCTTCATGACCACCACGCGACATATGGAGTCGGCGGCCGCGGGTGGGACAAACGAGGGCTCAGAAATGCATTGGGCCCGCTAGCCAAGCGGGCCCAATTGTCTGTTCAGAGCAATGTGGGAGCGACGATCAGCGGCCGTCGGGCGTTCGAACCCCAGCCCAGCTATCACGCACCTGCTGGTAGTGCACGCTCGCATCGTAGGTCGAGGTCGGCAGGTTGAGCACCTGGGGCTGCAGCCGGCCCACCGCCTGCAGCACGCTGTAGGAGGCGACCACACGGTCATGCTGCGCAATCACGAGAGCGTTGCGGGCGTTGACCAGGGCCTGCTGCTGGTTCAGCACGTCGAGCGTGGTGCGCTGCCCGGCCTTGGCTTCCTCGCGCACGCCGTTGAGCGCGATCTCGGATGCCGTCACCTGCGCCTGCGCGGAGGTTACTTGCGCCTTGCCCGCCAGCAACTGGCCCCATGCCGTGACGACATTGGCGCGGGCCTGGTCGCGCGTCTGTTCAAGAACCAGGCGTTGCTGGGCCAGCGATTCCTTATTTTGGCGGATCAACGAATATTCGGCGCCGCCCTGGTATATTGGCACCGCAATCTGCGCTATCGCCGACGCCTGGAACTGGCGCTGGATGACCAGCGTCTGATCGTAGGCCTGCTGCGCGCTCGCCTGCAGCGTCACGCTCGGAAACAGCGCGCCTTCGGCGATCTTGACGTTGAGGAAGTTGACGTCGACGCCAAACATCGCTGCGGTCACGTTCGGGTTCTGCGTCAGCGCGAGTTCGATGGCGGCATTGAGGGTCGGCGGCAGGAAACGGTCGACCGGTGAGCCCGGCGCGAGATTCGTCGGTTCGCTGCCGATGATGCGCCGGAAGTTCGATCGCGTCGTGGTCAGTTGGGATTCGGCCGTGAGCTGCTGCGTACGTCCGGCGGCGAGCTGAGCCTCCGATTGCGCGACGTCGGTACGCGTCACCTCACCGACATTGAATCGGTCGCGGGTCTGCTTGAGCGTCTGCTCGAGCACCCGCGTGTTGCTGCGCTGGACCTCGACGATCGCCGCGTCGCGCAGGTAGTCCATGTAGATCTGCGCGGCGCTGAACAGCACGGTCTGTTCGATATTCCGCAGCGCTTCGCGTGAGCCGGAAACCTGGCTCTCCGCGGCCCGCGTTCGGTTGCCGGTCTGAAATCCATTGAACAGGGTCTGCGAAATCGTGGCGCCGACGGCGCGCGGGGCCTGCGCTCCATGCGCAGCCACTCCACCCGAGACGGCATCAGTGTACTGATAACCGCCGCTCGCCGTGATCGACACCCTCGGCCGGTAGCCCGACAAAGCCTGCGGCACGTTTTCGTCGGTGGAGCGCACGAAGGCGCGCTGCGCATTGAGCTGCGGATTGGTCTGATAGGCACGAACCAATGCGGCCTCGATCGTGTCGGCCAGGGCCGGCGTCGGTCCCATGCACGCCAACAAAAGGACCGCTGCCGCGGCTCCGGTGACAACCTTCACCCCACGCATCCCCAATAATCCATCCATTGCTATTCACCACCCGGCTCGAGACCATGAACCGGGCGCTGCTTCGATCGAAGTGAGTCCCGCCTCACCTTATTCCGCAGCTAGGCTGGACGGAACTACCTCGCAACGGAACCCGGTGGAAACTCTTCACGTGGGGCAAACGGGCCACACTTCTGATTCAGAACGGGATTTTAACGCTTCGAATCGCCACCAAGCCGCCACGAACCGGACTTCTCCGTTCGAGCCGGCTAGGAATCCTTCCCTTGGTGTGAATCCGTATTCGCCGAAACGCCTCGAAGCCTTCCTCCCTCCGGGGCGATCCATCTTAGAACACGAAAGCCGGCACGCGCTCCAGGCCCGGCAGGAGCGGCGCCACGGCATCGAATAGCGGCCGATGCCCGAAATCCCCGTGGGTATGTGTCACGATGGCGGCCCGCTGCGGCTGCGACAAGGCAAACACCCCGACCAGCCGCCCGCCCTCGCGGAGCTGCTCAAAGAGTTCCTGCGGCACGATCTCGGTGGCACCATTGAGGAAAATGACGTCGAACGGTGCGTCCGCGGCATCGCCCTTCGCCGCCGGCGCGGCATGGACGGTCACGTTGGCGGCACCAGCCCCCGCAAGCGCGGCCTTGGCCTGGTCGGCGAGCGTCGGCTCGCTTTCGGTGGCAAACACCTCCCCGGCGAGGTGTGCAACCACGGCAGCCGCGTAGCCGGTTGCGCAGCCGACGACCAGAACGCGGTCAGTCGAATTGATCTCAGCCGCCTGCAGCATCTTCGCCATCACGGCTGGCGTGATCAGGTAGCGCTTCGTCGCCCCGCCCTCGCTGACATCGAGGTCGAGATCGAGATACGCCAGCGCGCGCTTGCTGTCGGGGACGAAAGCCTCGCGCGGCACGGCAAGCATCGCATCGAGAATACGCGCGTCGGTGACGTCACTGGTGCGCACCTGGCCATCGACCATTTTCTGGCGCGCGGTCGAGAAACCGGACATGGGCTGAAACCTGCAAGTCGTGCGGCGCGGCCGCGACGGGAGTGAGACCGCCCGTCTTTTGTAACAAGCAGGATCAAAACGCAACACGCCCGATGGGCCATACCGGCCGCACGAGCTCTTGCAGGGGAACGGCGTCTATTCGATCGCGACGGCAAGCCGGCCGATCAGCCTCGCAGCCTCGTCAAGACGCGCGGAATCGTGCTCTTCGACGATCTGCGCGAGCCGCCGGAGGCATTCGTCGTCGCTCATGGTCGGGATATCGCTCGGGACGATCGAGGGTGTTGTTTTCGGCACCTCGGTGTCGAAGACGGCCATGGAATCACCTCGCAAGGAACCCTGCTTAGCCAAGAATCGACGGTGAATGAGTCGATTTGGCGGCTGTCCGCACCAAACCCGCAAAGCGCCACGCGGATGTGATTGAGTCGCGCCCTTCAGGACGACTTGAATCGGGACGTCGGATGCGAATCCGCCTTGCCCGGGCCGCGCATACGCGAAACCAGGAGCTTAGGAGGTTCGGCTAACAGCTTGATTTAATTGAAATGTTGGCTCCCCGGGCTGGATTCGAACCAGCGACCATTCGATTAACAGTCGAATGCTCTACCGCTGAGCTACCGAGGAATAGGCGAAACCGGCGTTTCGCTTGCGGTCAGCCCTATAACAAAGCCTTCCCGGCTTGCAAAGGACCAAATGGGCTTCGCCGCACAGTCCGCAAAGATAACAGCGCGAGCCATCGGGCCGCTCGTTGCGCGGTCTGTACAATTTCAGCGGCACATCGCATCGGCAGGGTTGCTCGGCAATCGCCATTTCAGGGCTTCAGGTCGAATCTGGCCTGTCCGGTTTTTGGATCGGCGGGGACGGAAAGATGCTGGTGGATCATCTTCCATTGCCCGTCCTTCTTCTGAAACACTCTCGTGCTTCGCGACCAATTCTCAACCACCGGCGCTGAAGCCGAACGGTAGCGCATGCGGTTGAGGCCCCACGCGATGGCAATGTCATCGCGCACGATCACCTGAAGATCAGGAATGTCCCATTCGAACTCGCCCTTGATCAGGTCGAAGCCCTGCCGGCAGACCTCGCGAATAGCATCGATACCGCGGTACTGAAGTGGCGCCAAATGTTCATAGGAATGAATATCGGGATCGAGAGGACGCATGGCGCCGTCGATGTCCAGCGCCGATGAAGTGCGCAGCCAGTCGGCGAAGAGAGCGCGGACTTCCTGCTCTTCCGCGGCATGCCTGCTTATATGCGTCTCCTTCCAGGCGGTGACGTTCGAGCTTGTCAGGCGGGCGACGAGCTTGTCGAAGCATTCCTGCCAGCCCTCGGCATTGCCGTCGCGGCGCAGGCTGTTGTCGTAGCCAACCTGGCGGAACGTCATGTCAGTGCCACCGCGTGAAGCCTCGAAGGTGACGGTCATCAGCGTCTCCGGTCCTGTGTGGGCGCCATCGACCTGGGTCAGGGTCAGCACGAGCGACCTCCCCGGCACCATTTCGCGGAATTCACCGTGCTCGAAATAGACGTGCCCGGTCGAGGAGCGAAAATCGACCCGCCACTTTCCTCCCGGCCGTGCATCAATCTCGCAGCCAGTGACCTCGTAGCCGTCGGTCGCAAACCAATGCCGGATCTGTTCGGCTTCAATCCAGTTGCGATAGACGAGCTCGGGCGGGGCTGGAAACCAGCGTTGGATGGTGGCGCCCAGCGGCCTCTCCTCCAAGGTCACCTTGCCTCTGTCCATCATTCTCCTCCCGTTTGCTTTGCCAGATGGGTCTCGAGCTTGTCGAAGCGCTGCAGCCAGAGCTTGCGATAGTTGGCGAGCCAGGAATCGATCTCGATCAGCGGACTGGCAACGATCCGCGACGGACGTCGCTGGGCATCGCGGCCCTTCGTCACCAGGCCCGCCGCCTCCAACACGGCGACATGCTTGGAGACAGCCCGGGGCGTCAGCGAGAATGGCTTGGCCAATTCGGCGACCGAGGCTTCGCCCTCCAACAGTCGCGCGAGAATTGCTCTGCGGGTCGGATCAGCCAGGGCACCAAACGTGGCGCTCAACGGGTCTTGGGGCGGCATATTTGGAACCAAATAGTTCTGGAACTGACCGGTTCCTATAGGAGTGTGCGCCTTTCGTCAAGGGCGCATCGGCGCACGTGTTCGAATCGCCGGAGCCGATCCGTCAGCTTTCGGCGGTTGGATGAATCTCGTAATGAAACTTCATCTGCGTAACGGAGCCCGCATGTCAGGTTCGAGCGATTTTGCTGTAGACGGTTTCACAACCATCCCGGCGCTCTTTGAAGAACCTGACTTGCAAGCGATCGAAAAGCAGGTTCAGCGCGCGGCTCGCGCAGCCGCCGAGCAGTTGGCGGCCGACCATCCCACGAAGGACAGATCACGCTCAATGTGCGCCGTGGCGATGCAGCGGCGGTGGACTACCGTCTGCTCCATGGAACGCATCCGAACCGCAGCCTTTCACGGCGCGACGCGCTGCTGTTTTCCTTCACGCCAAATTGGCGCTTTCTTCCCGAATCCATTCGCGCGCATCTCGCAATGCATCCGGCCCTGCCAGACATTGCTGAATGGCCCACCATCGCCGAGTGGGGAGAAGGAATCTTCCCACGATACGACGGCGCGCCGACGTCCCTGCAAATCAATAGAGTGGCGCCATCGGATTTTGGTGAAGGGGCTTTGACGTAGTTTCGAGGAGAATCGCTCCGGGCCTCAAGGCTCGCCTTGAAACTTGGCAGTTCATGTAATATACGAAGTTACATGATGCCAGACAGCCGCCTCTCCTCCGTGCTTCATGCTCTTTTGCACATGGCCGAGCACGGCGAACCGCTGAACGCCGTTTTGGGCGAAGCTTTCGCCGAAGCAGAGGCGCTACTGCTCGATCGCTTCGGCGGCATCACCCTCGCCGATCTCAGTGCGGAATTCTCGCGACGTCATATGGCGCACCACAAGGAAAGGAACAGAAATGCTTCATGACGCGATCGTCATCGGTGGCAGCTACGCCGGCATGGCCGCGGCCCTTCAATTGTTGCGCGCCCGGCGCAAGGTGATCGTCGTTGACGCAGGCGCCCGGCGCAACAGGTTCGCCTCGGCATCCCACGGCTTTCTTGGTCAGGATGGAGTCGATCCAGCCGAGATCGCACGCACTGCGCGAGAACAGCTCATGGCCTATCCGACGCTCACATGGCTCGAGGGAACCGCTACCGACGCCAAGCGGCAAGGAGACGGCTTCGCGGTGACAACAGCCAACAGCGAGCTCTATCGTGGCAAGAGGCTTATCCTTGCCACCGGCGTCAGCGATGCACTCCCTCCTCTTGATGGGCTCGCCGAGCGCTGGGGCAGTAGCGTCTTTCACTGCCCCTATTGTCACGGATATGAACTGAATGAGGGACGGATCGGTGTGATCGCCACAAGCCCGGACGTGCTCCATCACGTAGTTCTGTCTACGGAATGGGGAGACGTGACGCTCCTGCTCAACGGCGCCTTCGAGCCGGACGCGGACGCCCGCGCCGAGCTTGCTGCGCGCGGCGTCACGATCGAGGCAGGTCCTATCGCAGGGATCGAAGGCCACGCAGACGTGAGGCTACAAGACGGACGCGTCCTGCCTTTCGCCGGCCTGTTCACCGCAACGCGCAATGTGCCCTCTACGCCATTGGCCGAGACGCTTGGCTGCGAATTGGAAACGACTCCGTTCGGCATCCAGATCCGAACCGACGAAAGCAAGCAAACGACGGTGCGCGGCGCCTTTGCCTGCGGAGACGTCGCGCGAGTACCGCATTCGGTATCGCTTGCGGTTGGCGATGGCGCAATGGCTGGGGTGCATGTGCACCGTTCACTGGTCTTTTGAGGGCTCAGAATCCCAGTCCACCACGCAGACACGCATCGACGACCGCAGCAGCGGTTCTATCAAATGCTCAATGAGAGGGTGAAGCGAGATGCAAAGCTCGGGCGCATCGCGCCGCGAGAACGCGGATTCACGTCAGCTGCTGAATCACACGTAGGATGGGTAGAGCGAAGCGAAACCCATCATTCGCACCGCTTGCTCCATCGCGATGGGTTTCGCTTCGCTCTACCCATCCTACAGGTCTGCTGTTTGAAATTTGAATCAGAACCTTCCCCACGTCGTCCCGGGCTTGCGCACCGCGGCAAAGCCCCTTGGCGTAGCCGGGACCCGGAACCCATAACCACGGGCTTTCGCGGGGACGACAGCGTGGCGAGCCGCGCGATCAATCGCGAACTCGGCGGCACTCACGGCCGGCGGCACACCAGATCGATCTCGATCAGTGCATCATAGGCAAGCCCGGTGACGCCGACGCAAGTGCGTGCCGGCAGGCGGTTCGGCGGGAAATAGCTGCGATAGGTTTCGTTCATCGCGGCGTAGTCTTCCTTGAAGCGCGTGAGATAGATGCGCGACATCGCGATGTGCTCGAAGCCGAGACCGAGACCCTCGAGCACAACGCGCAGATTTTCCATCACCGCCTTGGTCTGCGCGACGATGCCATCAGGCAATACGCCGGGGGTTGCGGGCGTATCCGGCATCTGGCCGGTGACGAAGACAAAGCCGTCGGTCTCGACTGCGTGGCTGAAGGGCGCCACGGGTTTTGGCCCGCCGGCGATCATGTGAAACTTCAATCTCGGTATCCTTCTGTTATGGCGACGTAGCCACGTCCTCGAACAGCCGCTTGCTCAGGATTGCGTGCACGCCCCAATTGCCATCGACGACCTGGGTGACGCCGAAATCGACCGCCGCCGACATCAGCGCGATCGCCTCGTCCTCGGTGAGACCCTTGATGTTCATCAGGAAGCGCCGCATCTTGCGGAAAGCGTCCTTCATCGCGAGGTCGAGCGAGGACGTCGCATAGACCTCGCTCTGCCCCTGCGCACCGAACTCGGCGAGATAGTTCGGATGGCTGAAGCCGGTCAACACCCAATCGGTCGCGGTCTCGATCAGGGGATAGCTGAGATCGGCAAACGGTTGGCCGGCCAGATTGCCCTTCTTGTGCAGGATCACCTGGAACGTGCCGGTCATCGAGCATTCGATCGCCGTTCCGCTCAACTCTCCGTCGCCTTGGGCTGCATGGGGATCGCCGACCGAGAGCAGCGCGCCTGGCACCGAGACCGGCAGATAGACGGTCGCCCCCTTGCCGAGCCGCCAATTGTCCAGGTTGCCGCCGAAATAGGACGGCGGTACGGAATCAACGAAGTCGAGCTCGCGCGGCGCGACCGCAATCACACCGAAATGCGGCCGTAGCGGAATGCGGATGCCGTCTAGCACGGCGTGCCGGCGCCTCACCGAACCAGGCGCGACGGGAATGCCGGGATAATCGTAGGTCGTATGAACCACGCCGAATGGATCGGTCTGCGGCTCCCAGCGGTAGGAATAGAGCGCACGCGCATGCGGCGTCTCGTCATGAAAGATCTCGTAGATCGTCACGGCTTCGCGCGGCTTGGGGCCGGCCAGGAACTCGTTGTAGTGATAGCCCCACCACGCCGCGACGCTGGAGCCGAATACCCTGCCCTCATAGTGCGGATTGCCGCTCGGCCGCGGCGCGATATCGAGGATGCGCACCTCCAGGACATCGCCGGGCTGTGCATCCTTCACGGCGATCGGCCCGGTGCAGATGTGCACGCCGAAGCCCTCGCCCGCGCCACGCCCGAACACCGAGGCGTCCATCGGACCGGCGCCGCGCCGGTCGACATTCTTGCGCTGCTTGCTCCAGCCGAACACGCTTTCGGCGCCAGGATCGCCCGCGATCATTCTATCAGGGTCGTCAGAGGCATGCTGCGTCAGGGTTTCGATCGTGATCGTGTCGCCGGAATTGATCTCGGCCTGAGGTGCAAGCGTGCGGCTGAAATAGCCCCAATGCACGCGGCTCGCGTCAACGGAGAGATGATGGTGGGCTGGGCGGCCCTCGCACTTACCTTCCTGCGCCGGGGTCGGCGTGCCAGCCGCGATATTTCTGCCGACGCTCGATGGCTGATGCGTTCGCAATTGCGCAAGCGCCTCCTGCGGCCAGCCGCGCTGACCCGCGGCGATCGACGATGGCGCTGCGCGCTCGGCCTCCTGCTGGCGAAACTCGCGCGGCGGCAGACCAAAGCGATGACGGAACGCGCGGCTGAAATGCGCGGAGTCGCTGAAGCCATAGCGATAGGCGATCTCCGAGATCGATCGATGCGCCTCCGCCAGGTTCGACAGATCGGACCAGGCGCGCTGCAGCCGGCGCTCGCGTACATAGTGCGAGAAATTGTCGCCGACGCCCTCGAACAGCTTTTGCAGGTAGCGCTCGGAAATCCCTTCCGCCTGCGCGACACGCGACGGCGCAAGCTCGGGGTTGTCGAGGTTGCGCTCGATGGTCTGGCAAATCCGGTGCAGGGTCGCAGCTTGCGTGGCGGTACCGGCGACCTCTGACGCGGGAGAGATGGACTGGTGCGCGAGCGTCAGCAGGAGATCGACGAGGCTTTGTGCAATAGCGGCCCATTCGACGTCGCTCAGCGTTTCCAGGGTGCGGGAGGTTGCATCCAGCAATCGCGAGAACACATCGGCAAAACCGGCGGGCGCGACGACGCGGGCTTCGGACGCGATCGGCCTGCCGATGAGGCGGCCGTGCCGCGCTTCGGCTGTAACTGATAGGATGATCGCCCGCATGTCGCGCTGGAACATCAGGCTCCAGTCGCCCTGGCGCGGCAGCAGCAGGAGATGGCCGACGGGAACGATACGATGGCTTCCGCCTTGCCGCAGCATCGCGCCGTCCTCGATCGGGAGCAGCACGATCGGCAACCCCTCGCCCGATTGCGGCAGCGGCGCGATCCCCTGCGATCCCGCGGCGATCCGCGTGAGCGCCACACCTACGGCGTTGCGATGCGAGGCCGTCGCGTGACCGTCGTCGAATGCGCTTGCTGAAGCCGGCTGCAGCCCGACCGCGGCCAGGACGTCCCGCCAGGCCTCCAGGCGGTCGTCGCGCGCGTAGGATTCACTCGTGAACGGACGGAAGCTCATCGGTTCGACCCAATCAGGGCCGATCGAAGCAACCCGCGTGCCAGACAAGCGCAGTCCTCCGCCAAAATGGCGGCGTCAAAACGACGCCAGTGAATTCAACCCGCGATCAAAAGCAGCCCATTCTCAATGCATTAGTCGCACCTGAAGACGTTCTTGCGGATCGTGCCGTGGACGCCCCAATTGGCGTCGACCACCTGGGTGACGCCGAAATCGGCGCCGACCGACATCAGCGAGATCGCCTCATCTTCGCTCAGCCGGTGCACGGTCATCAGGAACCGCCGCAGCTTGCGGAACGCATCGCGCATCGCACGGTCGAGGCTGGAGTGGTTGGCAATCTCCGTCTGCGCATCGACGCCAAGCTCGGCGAGATAGTTCGGATAGGTGAAGCCATAGAGTGACCAGGCATGATCAGTCTCCAGCATCGGATGCGCGAGGCCCTCGAGCGCGGTTCCGCCGAGATCATTCTTCTTGTGCAGGATGAATTCGAAATCCCCGGTCAGCGAGGTCTCGATCGCGGTGCCGCCGAGTTCGCTGTCGCCTTGCGCGGCGTGGGGATCGCCGACCGAGAAGAACGCGCCGAGGACGGCCACGGGATAATACATCCGCGCGCCCTTCCCGATCCGCCAGTCGTCGATATTGCCGCCGGTATAGCTCGGCGGGATCGAGCTGACATAGTCGGCCTCCGACGGCGCAAGCCCCATGGTTCCGAAATGCAGCCGCGCCGGCACCTTGACGCCGGTGAGGATGTTCTCGCGCTTGCGGATGGTCGCATGGTCGACCCGCACGCCGGGATAGTCGATGGTGGCGTGCACGATGCCATCAGGGTCGGTCTGCGGCGTCCAGACGTAGTTGTAGACGGCTTTCGCGAACGGCTCGCCCGAGGTGTCGAGCTCGAAGATCGTGATCACCTCGCGCGGCTTCGGCTCCTCGATGAGATCGTGATAATGGAAGCCCCAATTGGCTGCGGCGTTCGAGCCGAAACAACGGCCGGCGTGGCAGGCGCTGCAGCTCGGGCGCGGCCTGATGTCGAGGATCCGCACCTCCAGGACGTCGCCGGGCTCGGCGTTTTCAATTGCGACCGGCCCGGTGAGAAGGTGCACGCCAAGCCCCTCGCCGGCGCCGCGAATGAACGGCCCCTCGGTCGGGCCGGAGCCGCGGCGCGCCACCCTCTTGTGCTCACGTGTCCAGTGGAACACGCTCTCGGCGCCTGGATCGCCGGCGATCATCCGCTCGTAATCGTCGTTGGCGTGATGGGTCAGCGTCTCGATGGTGGCGCGGTCGCCCGAACGCAGCGTCAGCGCCGGCGCGACCTTCTTGCTGAAGTAGCCCCAGTGAACGGTGGCCGGCGAGACCGGCAGGGTAAAGTGCCTCATGCAAGTGCCTCTTCAGGGGATCGGAACGATCGAAGTTCTGGCGCGTGACACTTCATCTCACCGCCTCCGGCGTCTTGTCGGCTTCCATCACGCTGAGGAAGCGCGCGGTGACGGGGTTGCGCGGGTTGGAGAGCACCTCATGTGCCGGGCCCTCCTCCAGGATCCGTCCGCCGCTAAGGAAGGCGACGCGGTCGGCCACTTCGTCAGCGAAGCGGATCTGATGCGTCGAAATGATCATGGTCAGGCCATCGTCGATGGCGAGCCGCCGGATCACTTCCAGGACTTCGTTGACGAGTTCGGGATCGAGCGCCGAAGTCGGCTCGTCCAGAAGCAGCACACTCGGGTTTGGCGCCAGCGCGCGGGCGATCGCCACCCGCTGCTGTTGCCCGCCTGACAGATGCCGCGGCAGTGCGTCGGCGCGATGGCTCAAGCCGACGCGGTCGAGCAGTTCGCGCGCGCGACGGTCGGCATCAATTCGCGTCATGCCTTGGACCCAGCGCAAGGGTCCGGCGATGTTCTCCTTCGCCGTCAGGTGGCTGAACAGGTTGAACTGCTGGAACACCATGCCGACGCCGACGTTGGCGCGCTCATTGGCGATCGCGCGCGGCGACAGCAGCCTGCCGTGGTCGTCGAAGCCGAGCCGCCGTCCCCCGACATGCACCGTTCCGGCATCCCAATTCTCCAGATGATTGATGCAGCGGAGCAATGTGCTCTTGCCGGAGCCGCTGGGTCCGAGCAGCGCGATGACCTCGCCGACGCGAACCGTGAGATTCAAGCCATCGAGCACATCTTGCTCGCCATAGCTCTTGCGCAAATCCCTCACCTCGACCGCGATATTGTTGCGCGCGATCGTCGCGGTGCGCCTGGCCCGTTCCTCCGGCGTCAGCGTCCTGGACGGCGGCACCGGAATTTCCGGCTCTATGCCGGCCGCAACGTCGACCGCCGGCGCGGTCTTCTCGGCAAGCTCCAGCTTGGTCAGGAGATCGACCCGGCGCCAGGGCAGATAATCGGCAAGCTTGCGTTCACGCGAGGTACGATCGAGATCGAGCAACCATTCCAACGCGAGCTGGATGCCGCTGATTGCGCCGGTCAGCACGAGATAGATCAGGCCGGAGGCGAAGAAGATCGAGAAGAAATCGAAGGTCGAGGACGCAAGCTGCGTGCTTCGCAGCGTCAATTCCTGGACTGCGATCACGGAGGCCAGCGACGAATTCTTCAACGCGCTGACGGACTCATTGCCGAAGGCCGGGATCATGGTGCGGATCGCCTGCGGCGCGATCACCCGCCGCATCAGCACCGCGGGCGTCATGCCGAGCGCCTGTCCCGCGGCGATCTGTCCGCGCTCGACGCCGACCACGCCGGCGCGCAGCATCTCGGCGATGAACGGCGCCTCGTTGCAGGCGAGCGCGAGGCCGGCCGCCAGCACGGCCGGCAATTTGATGCCGATATGCGGCAGCGCGTCGTAGGCGAACACCATCTGCAGGATCAGCGGCGTGCCGCGGAAGATCACGGTGTAGCCGCGCGCGATCGCCGCCAGCCACCAGAACCGGCTGAGCTGCATCCAGGCCAGGATCAGCCCGAGGATCAGCCCACCTGCGAGCCCGAGGGCGGTCACCTCCAGGGTGAGCTCGATGCCCGCGAGCAGGTAAGGCAGGCTGAGATAGTGCAGGAACAGGGACATCAGTTGACGGTCAGCAGGCCCGGTTCCTTGAGATTGTCGGGATCAAGTCCCCACTTCTTGAGCAGCGCGAGCTGGTCGCCGGATTTGTAGATCTCCGTCAGTGCGGCCATCACAGCGTCGCGAAACTTCGGCTTGTTCTTGGGTACGGCGATGCCGACCGAATACGGGATCGTCACCGCGATCGCCTTCTCGAGCTTGTCCGGGTAGGCCTTCACCGCGTTATCGACGGTGTTGACGTCGTTGATGTAGGTGTCGGCGCGGCCGGCCAGGATCGCCTGGATGCAGTTGGCGTTGTTCTCGTAGAGCTGCAGCGTCGGCTCAGGCTTGCCGGCCGCTTTGCACTGGGGAACGAGGGCCTGCACCAGCGGCACCTCGACGAAGCCGGTATTTTCGGCCGCCGCCGCGCCACACAGCGAAAGATTGATGCCGTTGATGCCCTTCGGATTGCCCTTGGCGACCAGCACGCCGTCGAATACTTTCGAATAGGTGATGAAGTCAGCCGCCTTGGCGCGCTCCTCGGTCGCGTAGATGTCCGAGATCACGATGTCGGCTTGCCCGCTGGCCAACGTCGTCAGCAACGCGGCAAACGTCACCGCCTTGTAGGTCAACTTGAAGCCGAGGCATTCACCGATCATCTCGCCGAGATCGATGTCGAAGCCGATATATTTGCTGGGGTCTTTCGGGTCGATCGATTCATAGCCCGGCGTATGCGGGTTGATCGCGTTGACGAGCGTCTTGCCCTTCCAGTCCGGATATTTCTCCTGAAGCGCCGCGCATGCCGCCGGCGCCGCCGCCTGCGCGCTTAGCGGCGCCAGAAATCCCGCGGCGACGATCGCGCCCAGAATCGCCCGACGCCACGGAAGTGACGCGCGCCGTGCTTCCCCACAAAGCCATTTCTGCATGTTGCCAGCTCCTCCGACGTTGTCATGGCCACGGCCATGTTCCAAAGCTCGAAGGCAAGGCTACGGGGAACCGCTCCGCAAAAGCTTGTCTGGCGGCGTACAAAAAATTGGATGGAGCGGGCCTGCGGTTTGGGCAACGGCTGCTCAAATTGTATTCGGCGACAGCCCGACGTTTGGCGCGGGCGATTCATTACTCGAACACGGCGGCGCATGCGGCGCTCAGACTGGCCTTCTGCGGCTCAGGCAGGCGATGATGGCTTTCACGTTGGGGATTTCGCCGGCAAAAGCCGGTAGACGTCGGGGGTGCAGGCCCGGCGCTGCTCGGACGAGCCGAGCGCGTTGCCCGATCCGGCCGCGAACAGCGTGAGGAAAAGGCTGAGGGTGGACACCCGACGGGCGCGGCTTTTCAAGGCTGCCAGTCGCGTAACGCTTGCCTTCATGACCGCGTCTCCCTAAGCTCAAACCTGCCCTGCTCCGCCGCAGGCGTGATTGCGACTTACGCGAATTCATTTTGGTCAAATGTGATTTTTCTCACAGTGCGGTGGGACCGCGCCGGCAATAGCGTTCATACGACACTAGCAAGACTCTGGTAACCAAGTGAGGGGGCGGCTGCCGGATCGCTAAAATTGAAGCGATCCGCTCAATCCGCCTACAAACCCATTTTGCGACGTTGCGCTCACAACCCCCGGAGAGCGCAATGAGCGAAGCTGAATTTGATCTGGTGTTGGACGCCGTGCGAGCAGCCGTCGCCCCGACGCCGCAGGAGGATTTCATGGCTCAGCCATTGCCGCGCTTCCAGCCGCCGCCACGCCCCGCGAATGACAACCAGACGCCCTGGCCGCTCATCCCATTTCCGGATGGCTGGTTCGCCTCCTGCTAAAGAGCGCCACTCCCGCCATCCAGCCAAATCCAATCGCCGCCTGCAGAAAGGCGCTGTGTACCGCGGTGCCGGCGAGGTAGCCGGAGTTTCAGAATTCTGCAGGAACCGGTTCGGGGCCGGTTGCCTAAGTCCTTGAACCTCTGTATTGATCCGCCCCGCTTGGGGCCACGTGGCGGAGTGGTTACGCAACGGTCTGCAAAACCGTGTACACCAGTTCAATTCTGGTCGTGGCCTCCACTCATACAATCAATAGCTTACGCCTGATAGATGAGGCGTCGCTTTCATCGCTTCCGGCGACGAAAATCGCGCTTCTTCGGTTTTGGGGCGAGTTCCGGCATCGTCCGCTGCACCTGGCGATATCTTGCCAGCATCCGCTCAAAGCTGGCGTTCAGGGTTTCGGCAATGTCGGGCCGCTTTTCGAGCGCGGCGAGCAGCAGGCCGGCCGCCTCGATCGTGGAAAGTCCATCGCGGCGCGGTTCGCGGCGAAGCTGGCCGTAACGTGACGGCTGGCGGGGGCCCAGAATCACCCGCTGGCATTTCAACATCCAGGGATTGCGCCACCACAGCGCCTTGGCCTGGCTCCAGGTGCCATCGAGCAGCACGATGCCCTCGATGCGTCCGAGGATGCCGCGCTGGTTCGGCTCGAGTGCGCCCTTGCGGTCGATGGCGACGACCTCGGCTTCGGTGTCGAGATCGGCGACCTTGGCGGAGCCGAGATAGAGCACCGCCCAGCGCGACGGGTCAGCCACCGGTTGCTCCAGCGCCTTGGACAGGCTCGGCCAGGACAGCCCGATCCGTACCACCGCTTCCTCGAAATGGCGCGCGGTCAGCCGTGCGGTACCGAGCGCCCTATCCTGCTCCTGCGGATGCTGCAGGATCAGGACCCCAATCCGGTTCCCGATCGGCGTAACACTGTCGCAGATGCACAGCGGCATCGGCTTGCCGCAATGTGGACAGTCCGCGACCGGCTCGGCAAGGATTGTCTGATCTGATTCCGTCATCCGCCCGCTATACGCTACGCGGCCGCCAATTCAACTATTCCGCGGGCGCTGCCAGCGCGGCTGGTTCGGCGCGCCGCCGCAACCGGTCGATCAACAGGTAAATCACAGGCGTGGTGTAGAGCGTCAGGATCTGCGAAACGAACAGTCCGCCGATAATGGTGATGCCGAGCGGCCGGCGCAGCTCCGTCCCGGGACCGGTGGCGAGCACCAGCGGAATGCCGGCAAACAGCGCCGCCATGGTCGTCATCAGGATCGGCCGGAACCTTGCGCTGCAGGCCTCGAAGATCGCGTCCGCCGAAGACAGGCCGCGCTGCCGCTCGGCGTCCAGCGCGAAATCGACCATCATGATGCCGTTCTTCTTGACGATGCCGATCAAGAGGATGATGCCGACAAAGGCGATCACGGTCAGCGGCGTGCCGGTCAGTTGCAGCGCCAGCAGCGCGCCCAGCCCTGCGGACGGCAAGGTCGAGATGATTGTCAGCGGATGGGCCAGGCTCTCATAGAGCACCCCGAGCACGATATACATCGCAACCAGCGCCCCCAGGATCAGGAGCGGCTGCCTCCCGCTGGTCTTGTTGAAGTCGCCGGCGTTGCCGTCAAAGCTGCCACGAATGCCTTCAGGCATGTGCAATTCATCGACAGCGCGCTGGATATTCGACGTCGCCTCGTCCAGCGGCACGTTCGGCAGCAGATTGAATGAAACCGTGGTCGAGGGGAACGACTGCGTGTGGTAGACGGCCAGCGGCGCCAGCCCGCGCTGGTAATGGACGACGGCCGACAACGGCACCTGAACGCCGTTGGCGCCGGCCACGTAGATGCGCTCGAGATTGGCCGGATCGGTCTGGAATTTCGGATCGATCTCCAGCACCACCATGTATTGGTTGCGCTGGGTATAGACGATCGAGATCTGCCGCTGCGAGAACGCGTTGTTGAGCGCGTTGTCGATATCCTGCACGCGGACGCCGAGGCTTGAGGCGGTCTTGCGGTCGATCACCAAATTGAGCTGCAATCCGCCGGGGTCGCGATCGCTGGAGACGTCGGTGATACCTTCAACGGTCTCCATGCGCTTGGCGACGATCGGCGCCCACTTCTGCAACAAGTCGAGATCGGCGCTCGAGAGCGTGTACTGGTAGTCGGAATCGCTCTGTCGTCCGCCGGCGCGGACGTCCTGAGCCGCGAACATGAACAGGCGGATGCCCGGCACCGTGAACAGGTTGCGGCGCAGGCGATCGATCACAAGCTGCGTAGAAACTCCTCCCCGCTCCTCCGGCGACTTCAGGCTAATGAACATGGTGCCTCGGTTGGCGCCACCGCCCATCCCCCCGCTCCCGAGCGAAGAGCCGATTCCGGCGACCGCAGGATCGGCCATCACGATGTCGGCCACCTGTTGCTGCAATTTGAGCATGGCCTGGAACGAGGTGTCAGGCGATGCCCGCGTTGCGCCGATGACGAAGCCGCTGTCGTCGGTCGGGAAATAGCCCTTCGGCGTCTTGATGTAGAGCGTCACAGTCAGTGCGATCGTGGCGAAGAAGACGAGCAAGGTCAGGAACGGAAAATCGAGCACGCCGCGCAGCGTCCACATATAGAAGCGCACGATGCGCGACAGGGTTCCCTCGATCAGACGATCGAACCAGGTGGCGCGATCGGAGGTCGCTTCCTTGATGTAATGCGCACAGATCATCGGGGTGATCGTCAGCGACACCAGGGTCGAGACCAGGATGGCGAAGGTCAGCGTCAGCGAGAATTCACGCAACAGCCGGCCGACGATGCCGTCCATGAAGATCAGCGGCGTGAAGGCGGCGATCAGCGACAGCGAAATCGAAACCACGGTGAAGCCGATCTGCTTGGCCCCCTCCAGTGCCGCCGGATAAGGCGCCATGCCCTGCTCGAGATTGCGGTACATGTTCTCGATCATCACGATCGCGTCGTCGACCACGAAGCCGACGGAGATCGCCAGCGCCATCAGCGACAGATTGTCGATCGAGAAACCGGCGAGCCACATGCCGGCGCACGTGCCCGCGAGCGCCAGCGGCACCGAGACGCCCGCCGCAATCGTCGGCGTCAAGCGGCGCAGGAACACGAACACCACGACCATGACGAGCCCGGCCGTGGCAAGCAGCGTCAGTTGCATGTCGAGCACGCTGGCGCGGATGGTGCCGGTGCGGTCCACGAGGGTGGAAATCTCGAGACCGGCGGGGATCCACTGCTTCAGCTCCGGCAGCATCGCCGTCACACGGTTGACGGTGTCGATGACATTGGCGTCGCCCTGCTTGGTGATCTGGATCAGGACCGCCGGCTGCTTGTTGAACCAGGCGACCGAGCGGACGTTGCGCACGCTGTCTTCGATTTCGGCGACATCAGAGAGGCGGACGAAATTGCCGTTCGCACTCTTGATCAGGATGTTGCGGAACTCGGCGGCGGTTCGCATCTGCGGATTGATCGAGAGCGTCTCGCTCTGGCGGCCGCCATTGAAGATGCCGACCGGCCCGAGCGGATTGGCATTGACGATGGCCTGGCGGACGTCCTCCGTGGCAATGCCCGCATTCGACAGCGCCACCGGATTGAGCGAGATCCGGACCGCCGGCTGATCGGCGCCCGAGACCGTGACCTCGCCCACGCCCGGCACTTGCGAGATGCGCTGCGCGAGCACGGTATCCGCAACGTCGTACATCGCGCTGGTCGACATCGTCTTCGACGTCAGCGCCAGCACGAATACCGGCGCCGCCGCAGGATTGGCCTTCCTGAAGATCGGCAATGTCGGCAGGTCGGTCGGCAGATCCGCCATCGAGGCGTTGATTGCCGCCTGCACGTCGCGGGCGGCGCGATCGATGTTGCGACCGATCGCGAACTGCACCTGGATGCTGGTGCTGCCGAGCGAGCTGACCGACGTGATCTGCTCCACGTCCGCGATCTCGCCGAGCCGGCGCTCCAGCGGCGCCGCCACCGTCGCAGCCATCACCGACGGGTCGGCGCCCGGCCGCGATGCGAACACCCTGATCATCGGGAAATCGACGTTCGGAACCGACGCCACCGGCAGGAACTCGTACGCCACGATCCCGAGCAGGAAGAGCCCGATCGCCATGAGCGTGGTGCCGACCGGACGACGGATGAAGGGCTCCGAGATCGAGATCGATGCCATCACTGCATCCCCTCGGTCGCCCCCGCGACCGGCGGGCCCTGCGGCCCCGGGTCTGGCAGCGCGTGCTCGATCCTGCGGTTCAGCCGGTCGAGCGCGAGGTAGATCACGGGCGTCGTGTAGAGCGTCAGCAACTGGCTGAGCAGGAGGCCGCCGATGATGGAAATGCCGAGCGGGAAGCGCAGCTCGGCGCCGGTGCCGCTTTCGATCGCAAGCGGCAGCGCGCCGAACAGCGCCGCCAATGTCGTCATCATGATCGGCCGGAACCGCAGCAGGCAGGCCTGCACGATCGCGTCATAGGGCGACATGCCCTTGTGCCGCTCCGCCTCCAGCGCGAAGTCGATCATCATGATCGCGTTCTTCTTGACGATGCCCATCAGGAGAATGATTCCGATCAGGCCGATGACCGAAAGGTCCTGCCCGAACAGCATCAGCGCCAGGATGGCGCCGACGCCTGCCGAAGGCAGCGTCGACAGGATCGTGATCGGGTGGATGTAGCTCTCATAGAGCACGCCCAGCACGATGTAGATCGTGATGATCGCGGCGAGGATCAGCCAGGGCTGGCCGGCGAGCGATCTGGAAAATTCCGCAGCGTCGCCGGTATAGACCCCGACGATGCTGTTGGGCATGCCGATCCGGGTCTCGAGCGCCTTCACCGCTTCAACGGCATCGCCGAGCGCCTCGCCGGGCGCGAGGTTGAAGCTGAGCGACACCGCCGGGAATTGCGCCTGGTGCGAGATCGCGAGCGGCGCCGTGGTACGCGTCAGCGTCGCCACTGCCGACAGCGGCACCTGCGCGCCGTTCACGCCGGGCAAATACAGCTTGTCGAGGATCGATGGATCGCGCTGATACATCGGCAGCGCCTCCAGCACGACGCGGTACTGGTTGGCCTGTCCGTAAATGGTCGAAATCTGCCGCTGCGCGAACGCGTCGTTCAGGGTGTCGTTGACGGCCTGCAGGCTGACGCCGAGCTGGCCCGCGCGCTGGCGATTGATATCGAGCGCGGCCCGGAGGCCGGCCTCCTGCGCCTCCGACGACACGTCGCGGAACATCGGATCGCGCCGCATCTCGGCGACCAGCTTGCCCGCCCAGAGCGACACCTCTTTGGCGTCCGTGCCGTTCAGCGTGTACTGGTACTGCGACCGGCTCGACTGTGTCGAAATCTGCACGTCCTGCACCGGCTGGAAATAGATGGTCATGCCGGGGATCGACGCCGTCTTCTGCTTCAGCCGCGCCACCACCGTCGAAATGCCGTCACGCCGCTCGCCGAGCGGCCTGAGCGTCATCACGAGCCGGCCGACATTGGTGGTCGGGTTGACGGAGCCAGCGCCGATCACGGAAACCACGCCGGTCACGTCCGGGTCCGACTTGATCAGGTCCGCCGCCTTGGTCTGTCGGGCCTGCATTTCGGCGAAGGAGACGTCCGGGCCTGCCTCGGTCACCGCTGTTATCGATGACGTATCCTGCAGCGGCAGGAAGCCCTTTGGCGCGATCACATACATGAACAGCGTGAGCGCGATGGTGGCGAAGGTCACCAGCAGGGTCGCGCGCTGGCGCTGCAGCACCCACAGCAGCGTGCGGTGGTAGAACTCGACCATACGGTCGATGAAGCCGCTGATGGCGCCAAGGCCCGGCAGCACGAATTCCTCGCCGACATGCTTCAAGAGGCGCGAGCACATCATCGGCGTCAACGTCAGCGAGACTACCGCCGAGGTCACCACCGCAATCGTCAGCGTCAGCGCAAATTCGCGGAACATGCGCCCGACCAGCCCGGACATGAACAACAGCGGGATGAAGACCGCGATCAGCGACAGCGTCAGCGAGATCACGGTGAAGCCGATCTCGCTCGCGCCCTTGAGCGCGGCTTCCATCACCGACTCGCCCTCCTCCATGTGGCGGACGATGTTCTCGATCATCACGATGGCGTCGTCGACCACGAATCCGGTGCCGATCGTCAGCGCCATCAGCGACAGATTGTCGAGGCTGAAGCCGGCAAAATACATGATGCCGAAGCTCGTGATCAAAGACAGCGGCAGCGCGACGCCCGCGATCAGCGTGGCGCGCAGGGAGCGCAGGAACAGCAGCACCACCAGCGTCACCAGCACGACGCTCAGGATCAGCGTAAACTGCACGTCGCGGACGGAGGCGCGGATGGTGACGGTGCGATCGCTGACGATGGTCAGGTTGACGCCGGCCGGAATCAGGCGTTGCAACCGCGGGATCTCGTCGCGGATCTGGCGGACGACCTCGATGACATTGGCGCCGGGTTGGCGCTGGATGTCGATGATGACCGCCGGGGTGCCCTGGTACCAGCCGCCGGTGCGGTCGTTCTCGAGCCCGTCGACGATCACGGCCACGTCGCCGATCGTCACCGGCGAGCCGTTGCGATAGGCGATGATGATCGGCTTGTAGGCCTCCGCTGCCGCGATCTGGTCGTTGGCGGCGATCGTGTAGGCTTGCTGCGCGCCGTCGAGCGATCCTTTCGGGCCCGAGACGTTGGCGCCGGCAATGGCGTTGCGCAGGTCCTCCATCGAGATGCCATAGGCCGCAAGCCGCGCCAGATCGGCCTGCACCCGCACCGCCGGTTTCAGCCCGCCGAGCACGGCGACGCGACCGACACCGGAAATTTGGCTCAGCCGCTGGCCAAGGATCGTGTCGGCGAGGTCGCTCATCGCGCGCAGCGAGATCGTCTCCGATGTCAGCGCCAGCGTCATGACCGGCGCATCCGCCGGATTCACTTTCGCGTACACCGGCGGGTATGGAAGATTCTTCGGCAATACCCCCGCGGCGGCATTGATCGCAGCCTGGACGTCCTGGGTCGCGCCATCGATGTCGCGGTTGAGATCGAACTGCAGCGAAATCTGGCTGACGCCGAACGAGCTGGTCGAATTCATCGACGACAGCGACGGGATCTGTCCGAGCTGGCGTTCGAGCGGTGCCGTGATCAGGGACGCGATCACATCGGGGCTGGCGCCCGGCAGTTGCGTCGACACCTGCACCGTCGGGAAGTCGACCTGCGGCAGCGCCGAGACCGGCAGCGCGAAATAGCCGAGCGCGCCGCCGATCAGAAGCGCGATCCCGAGCAGCGAGGTCGCGATCGGCCGGCGGATGAACGGTTCAGAGACGCCCATGGCTTTGCGTACTCGTCCTTGCGAAGTCAGACATTAATTTCAGCATGATCTTTTCGGAAAACCGGTTTCCATTTTTCCGGATCATGCTCTAGGTTGATCGTCCGGTCATGGCTGCGACTTCGCTGCGCCGCCTGACGTTTCACCCCCCGTTGCCGCCCCGCTCGAGCCCTTCTGGTCGCCCTCGCCCTGCGTGCGCTCGCGCCGCGAACGATGTTCGCCGTCCTTTGCCTGGCCATCTTTGGCCTGACCATCCTTGGCTTGGCCGTTCTTGGCATCCGGGCTGCGGCTGCGCTTGCGCGGCGCGAGATCGGCGGTCGGCGCGGCGTCGTCCTTGCCGACGATGACTTTCGATCCATCGGCGAGATTGGCAAATCCCGTCGTGACGACGCGGTCAGAGGCCGCGATCCCCTTGCCGATCACGGCGTCATGCTCGTTCTGCTGGATGACCGTCACCGGTTTTGCGGTGACGATATTGTCCTCGCCGATCACATAGCTGAATGTTCCGGCGGGCCCGCGCTGCACGGCCGAGGTCGGCACCACGATCGCCTTCGGCAACGTCTCGACCTTCAGCCGCACATTGACGAATTGGCCGGGCCAGAGCTGGAAATTACCGTTGGGAAATTCCGCCTTCAGTTTCAGCGTGCCGGTGGTCGGGTCGACCTGATTGTCGATGCCGGTCAGTTTGCCGGTATCGATCACGGTCACGCCGTCATTGCCGAACACATCGACTGCAAGCGTGCCCTGGGCGGCCGCCGCGTTCACCCGCACGATCTGCTGCTGCGGCAGGCTGAACCACACCGCGATCGGCTGCAACTGGGTGAGAACGACGAGGCCCGTGGTGTCGGAGCCATGGATGATGTTGCCCTGGTCGACCTGGCGGAGGCCCGCGCGGCCCGAAATCGGCGCAACGACCTTGGTGTAGCTCAGCGTCGCCGCCGCGTTGTCGATCGCAGCCTGATCGGCCTTCACCAGCGCTTCCTGCTGCGCAACCACCGCCTTCTGGGTGTCATACTGCTGCTTCGAACCGGCGTTGGTTTGAGCGAGTTGCTGGTAACGTGCGAGGTCGAGCCGCTGGTTGGCGAGCAGCGCCTCATCCTGCGCCTTCTTGGCGACGGCCTGATCGTACTGCGCCTGATAGATCGCGGGATCGATTTCGGCGAGCACGTCTTCCTTCTTGACGTCCTGCCCCTCGACAAAGTTCACCTTGATCAGCTTGCCGTCGACCTGCGAGCGAACCGTGACCGTATTCAGCGCGCGCACCGAGCCGACGCCGTCGAGATAGACCGGCATGTCCTGCACGCGCGGCGTGGCCGCCAGCACCGGCACCGGCAGGTCCGGCCGTGCGTTGGCGTTGTGGCCACCGCCCTTTTGCTGCCAGGCCAGCCAGCCGATATAGCCGAGGCCGCCGAGGATCACGACCGCAATGATCAGCGACACCATCCGCCTGAGCAGGCGCGACAACAAGCCCGGCTTCTTGACCTCCGCAGCCTTCGCGTTGTCCTTTGCTTCCGGCTTAAAGAGCATCGACCGGTCTCTCCACCTTTGGCTCCCAGCCGCCGCCCAGCGCCTGATACAGGCTGATGATCGCCTGCAGCCGGGCCAGTTGCGCCTGCCACAGCGCGTCCTCGGCCTGGAATAGAGTCTGTTGGGTCTGTAGCACAGTTACGATGTCAGCAGTTCCGGCCTGCAACTGCTGTTCGGCCAATTGAAACGCCCGCTGTGACGACGCCACGACGTCACGCTGCAGCCTCAGCCGGATCGTGGTCTCGCGTATTGCCACCAGCGCGCTGTCGACGTCGGCAAAGGATTGCACCACCGCCTTACGATAGGCTTGCAGCAGTTCATCCTGCTGCGCCTGCGTTAATTCGAAATTGCCGAGGATCCGCCCGCCGTCGAAGATCGGCTGCGTCGCGCTGCCGACCAGGCTGAAGAACGCCGCATGCGGCTGGAATAGCGCCGACAGCGCCGAACTCTGATAGCCGCCCTGCCCGGTCAACTGGATACTCGGAAAGAACTGCGCGCGGGCGCTGCCGACATTGGCGGTGGCGGCTGCGAGCTGTGCCTCCTGTCGCCTGATGTCGGGACGCTGCGTCAACAGCCCCGACGGCAGGCCCGGGGTTACCCGTGGAATGGCGACGTTGTTGAGCGAGCCGCCGGTGATGCGCACGCTCTCCGGCGGCCGCGACACCAGCGTCGCCAGCGCATTGATGTTCTGGTCGAGGGTCTGCCGGAGCGGTGGCACCAGCGCGCGCTGGTTGGCCACCAGGCTCTCCTGCTGCGCGACGTCGAGATCGGTGCCGGTGCCGGCCTTGAAGCGATCCCTGATCGCGTTGAGAACACGCTCGGCGCTGGCGATGTTGCGCTGGGCGGTGCGAATCCGATCCTGCGACGTCAGCACCTGGAAATAGGCATTGGCAACGGCGGTCAGTGTGGTCAGCGCCACCACCTCGCGGTCGAAGCGGCTGGCGACCGCGGTCTCTTCCGCGGCCTGCGCAGCGTCGCGGTTCTGGCCCCAGAAATCGAGCTGATAGCTCGCGGCAAGCGAGGCGTTGTAGTTGACCACCTCGCGCCCGCCGATGCTCAAGCCGCTTGCGCTCGAGCCGGAGGTACGCGAATACGTCTCTGATCCACTGCCGGACAGCGTCGGCAGCAAGGCCGCGCCGGCAATCCGAGCCTGCGCGTCCGCTTGCTTGAAACGCGCCACCGCCGCCGCAATGTCCAGATTGACCCGCTGGGCTTCTTCCATCAGCGTCGTCAGCTCCGTCGAGCGAAAGCCACGCCACCAGTCGAGCGTCGGCGGCGCGTCTGAGGCCTTTGTCTGCCGCGCCGCCTTGTAGCCGCCGGGAATATCCAGCGCAGGATCGGGAAGATCCTTGGTCAGGATGCAGCCGGCCGAGCTCGCGGCAATCACAAAACCCGCAAACATGCGCAACACGGTTCGCAGGCTTGGCACGGGCGCGCGCGGCCGTGCGCCGACAGCAGCCCCCCGGATGCGCTGGGTCACCTCCGTTCTCCTCCGCGCGCCGAATCAAGTCGCGATGAGTTCGCAACGCGTTGGGGGATAGTCTGTAGAACCTTCACGGAGTGATGCTTCCAATGGAACCGCCCCGTCATACTACTCCGGGGGCATGGCAAGCGGACAGTCCTGCCAACCCGACGAGAGACCCTGGCCAAGTTCAACCAGAGAACCTCCGAATAGCAAGTTGTCCTTATCTTACAGGCCTTACTTCAATTTCGTGGGCACCGGAAGCTGCCGGAATCTTACGAAGATTTCATGGGGATTTCCGAGCGCCTGTTGCCCCGAATCCCCAATGCTCCGACACCATCCGGCACCCCATTTCGCGGACCGAGAGTCGCGAGGCAGATTGCCGCGGACCGGTGGGTCGATTCGGGCCGGCTCGCACCGCGGCGCAAGGGGGCCTTTCCCTTTTGCCGCCCCCGCACTAGGGTCAGCCGGGAGCGAAATAACCGGCAAAGAATACCCCCGACATGACAATCAACAACGACGTCGTCGAAGCCATCGGCAATACGCCGCTGATCAAGCTGAAGCGTGCCTCCGAGCTGACCGGATGCACCATCCTGGGCAAGGCCGAGTTCATGAATCCCGGCCAGTCGGTCAAGGACCGCGCCGGCAAGTGGATGATCCTGGAGGCGGAGAAACGTGGCGCGCTCAAGCCGGGCGGGCTGGTGGTGGAATCGACCGCCGGCAATACCGGCATCGGGCTCGCGGTCGTCGCCAGCGCCCGCGGCTACCGGACCCTGATCCTGATCCCGGAAACTCAGAGCCAGGAAAAGAAGGACATGCTGCGGCTGTGCGGTGCCGAATTGATCGAGGTGCCGGCGCTGCCCTACTCCAATCCGAACAACTATCAGCATGTCGGCAAACGGCTGGCTGACGAACTTCGCAAGACCGAGCCGAACGGCGTGTTGTTCGCCGACCAGTGGAACAACCTCGACAATGCCAAGGCGCACTACGACTCGACCGGCCCGGAGATCTGGCAGCAGACCGGCGGCAAGGTCGACGGCTTCATCTGCTCGGTCGGCACCGGCGGCACGCTCGCCGGGACCAGCCGCGCCCTGAAGGAAAAGAACAACGGCATCGTCACCGCCTGCGCCGATCCGCACGGCTTTGCGATGTACGAACTGTTCAAGCATGGCGAGGCCAAGTCGACGCCGGGCGACTCGATCACCGAGGGCATCGGTCTTGGCCGCGTCACGTCCATCATCGAGACCGCCAAGGTCGACGACGCCTTCCTGATTTCGGACGAGGAAGCGGTCACCGTGATCTACGAACTGCTGGAGCACGAGGGTCTCTGCCTCGGCGGCTCGACCGGCGTCAACGTTGCCGGCGCGATCCGGCTGGCAAAGCAGCTCGGGCCCGGGAAGACGATCGTGACGATCCTCGCCGACTCCGGCAACCGCTATCAGTCCAAGCTGTTCAATCCGGATTTCATGCGCTCGAAGAACCTGCCGGTGCCGGCATGGCTCGAGAAGCGCACCAAGATCGACGTGCCGTTTGTTTAGGACGCGAGTAGCGAATAGCGAATGGATTGCCCTATTCGCTACTCGCCATTCGCTATTTCGCTCATCTCAAAATCTGACTGAGGAACAGCTTCGTCCGCGCGTGCTGCGGATGGGCGAAGAATTCCTTCGGCGTGTTCGACTCGATGATCTGGCCGGCGTCCATGAAGATGACGCGGTCGGCGACCTCGCGGGCAAATCCCATCTCGTGGGTGACGACCAGCATGGTCATGCCCTCTTTGGCGAGGTCGACCATGGTGTCCAGGACTTCCTTCACCATTTCCGGGTCGAGCGCCGAGGTCGGCTCGTCGAACAGCATCACCTTCGGGTTCATCGTGAGCGCACGCGCGATCGCGACGCGCTGCTGCTGGCCGCCGGACATCTGGCCCGGATATTTGCTGGCCTGATGCGGGATTTTTACCCGCTCCAGGAACTTCATCGCTGAGGCCTCTGCGTCCCTCTTCGGGATGTTGCGCACCCAGATCGGCGCCAGCGTACAGTTGTCGAGCACGGTCAGATGCGGAAACAGGTTGAAGCTCTGGAACACCATGCCAACCTCGCGCCGGACCTCGTCGACGCGCCGCAAGTTCGGACCGAGTTCAATGTTATCGACGATGATCTCGCCTTCCTGAAACTCCTCCAGCGCGTTGATGCAGCGGATCAGCGTCGACTTGCCGGAGCCCGAAGGGCCGCAGATCACGATGCGCTCGCCCCGGCCGACTTCGAGATTGATGTCGCGCAGCACGTGGAACTCGCCGTACCACTTGTTGAGGCCCTTGATGCTGACGATCGGATTCGAACTCATGGCGAATGCACTCAGTTGCGCCGGTGCGCGTTAAGCCTGTTCTCGACGAACAGAGAATAGCGCGACATGCCGAAACAGAAGACGAAATAGATCAGCCCGGTGAAGGCAAAGCCGGTGAAAGCCGTGGTCGGCGTCGCCCAGGTGGGATCGCTGAAGGAAGCGCGCAATTGGCCGAGCAGGTCGAACAGCGCGACGATCGACACCAGCGAGGTGTCTTTGAACAGCGCGATGAAGCTGTTGACGAGGCCGGGAATGACGTGGCGCAGCGCCTGCGGCAGGACGATCAGCGCCGTCGTCTTCCACCAGGACAGGCCGAGCGCGCTTGCCGCCTCCCCCTGCCCGCGCGGGATCGCCTGCAGCCCACCCCTGATGACCTCGGCCTGATAGGCGCCGGCGAACAGCGCAATGCCGATCAGCGCGCGCACCAGACCATCGATGGTGAAGCCGGTCGGCACGAACAGCGGCAGCATGTAGGTCGCAAAGAACAGCACCGTGATCAGCGGCACGCCGCGCCAGAACTCGATGAAGGCGATCGAGAAAATACGGATCAAGGGGATGGTCGAGCGTCGGCCGAGCGCCAGCGCAATGCCGACCGGCATCGAAGTGACGATGCCCGTCACCGAAACGACCAGCGTCACCAGCAAGCCGCCCCACAGCCGGGTGTCGACCACGGGGAAGCCGCCGCGGTCGAGCTTCATGACTGATATCACCAGACCAATCCCGGCAAAGGTCGCGAGACTGACGACCAGCGGCCGCCAGCCGGTGCGGAAACCGCCACCGAGGAAGAACAGGAGCAGCGAGACGATCACGGCGGTGATCGCGAAATCGATCCAGACCGGCTGGCCTGCGCTCTGGATCTGGTCGAGCAGCCATTGCAGGGGCAACAGCACCCAGGAGATCGCCGTGCTGATCAGGACGATCAGCTTTCCGAGCCCCCAGAGCGCCGGCCCGATCACGGCGGCGGCTTCGCCGGCCGCGGCGAGCTTGCGCCCGCCGTCGCCGATGCTGTCGTTGAATCCCGACAATAGCGACGTGATCCAGCTCACGGCAAAACCATCGAGCCCGCCGCCGCGCAGCAAGAAGAATGCGACCACCGGAAAAGCCAGGAAGAACAGGCTGGCATTGATGCCCTTGGCCGGGAGCCGAGGAATCAACAGCGGCAACAGCAGCACAGCCGCCAGGAAGAAGGTCAGGTTGACCCGCCAGCGCTCCGGCTCCGGATAGAATCCATAGATGAACTGGCTGAGCTTGGCCTGGATGAACGGCCAGCAGGCGCCGACCGGATGCCCAGCAGTCTCGGCCAGGCACGCGGCGCGGTCCGTGCCGGTCCAGACTGCATCCACAAACAGGAATTTGACCGTGGGGACGAGCACGAACCACAGCAGGAGCACGCTGACGATCGTGATCAGGATGTTGGTCGGCGAATTGAACAGCCGCGTGCGCAGGAAGCCCACGAGACCCGTGGTCTTCACCGGCGCGGGCCGCTGCGGAACGAGTTCCTCGCGGACGAAATTGGAAACGGCGAAATCGCTCATCAGCCCATGCTCCGACTGATCCGCCAGCCATAGAAGCTCATGATCGCGCTCGTCACCAGCGAGATCAGGAGATAGACGCCCATGGTGATGCCGATGATCTCGATCGCCTGGCCGGTCTGGCTCAGCGTCGTTCCGGCGAACACCGACACCAGGTCGGGATAGCCGATCGCGACCGCGAGCGAGGAGTTCTTGGTGAGGTTGAGATACTGGTTGGTGAGCGGCGGTAGGATCACGCGCATCGCCTGCGGGATCACGATCAGCCGCAGCACCTCACCGCGGTGCAGCCCGAGCGAGGAGCCGGCCTCCATCTGTCCCTTGTGCACGGACAGGATGCCGGCGCGCACGATCTCGGCGATGAAAGCGGCGGTGTAGGTCGACAGCGCAAGCGTCAGCGCCACGAACTCCGGAATCAGGCGCGAGCCGCCGGCGAAATTGAAGCCCCTCAGCACTGGCATCTCGAAGGTAACCGGCGCGCCGAAGATCAGCGACGTCACCAGCGGCAGCCCGATCAGAAGGCCGAGCAGGTAGGGCCAGATCGTGATCATCCTGCCATACTGGTAGAGCTGCCGCCGCGCGTAGCGCCAAAGCACCAGCGCCGCCACGATCGCAACCAAGACCGCGACGACAAACGGTTCGAAGCCGGGATTGCCAATCGGCCTTGGAATCACCAGGCCGCGGTTGTTGAGGAAGAACATGCCGAACACGGAGACGCTCTGCCGCGGACTGGGCAGAGCCGCGAGCACCGCCAGATACCAAAACAGTATCTGAAACAAGATCGGCAGGTTGCGCACCAGTTCGACATAGGCGCCGGAAATCCGCGACAACAGCCAGTTCGGCGACAGCCGCCCGAGCGCCACCATGAAGCCGATCACGGTGGCGAAGAAGATGCCGATCACCGAGACCAGCAGCGTATTCACCAGTCCCACGAAGAAGACGCGCGTATAAGTGTCCGAGCCCGTGTATGGGATCAGGTTCTGGCTGACGTCAAAGCCAGCGGTGTTCTGCAGGAAGCCAAAGCCTGCGGTGATCCGCTGCGCCTGAAGGTTGGCGCGGGCATTGGCCACGATCTCATAGGCAATCCAGGCGAGCACAGCGACGAACAGGAGCTGGAGGACGAATCCTCCCCACCCTGCGCGACCGCCGAGCGCGCGTTGCAGCTTGAGCACAAACTGCGACGGTGGTTTCCGGGGCTCGATGGCCATCGCCGCACGCCTGTCGGATCAGCGGATCGGCGGCGCGTACTGGATACCGCCCTTATTCCAGAGGTTATTGAGACCGCGGGCGATGCCGAGTTTCGAGCCCGCGCCGACGTTGCGATCAAACGCCTCGCCGTAATTACCGACCGACTTCACGATCCGCGCGAACCAATCCTTGGTCAGGCCGAGCTGTTCGCCGAGATTGCCGTCGGTGCCGAAGGCGCGCTTCAGCTCCGGCTTGTCAGATTTGGCCATCTCGTCGACGTTCTTCTGGGTGACGGAGAGTTCCTCGGCATCGACCATCGCAAACAGCGTCCATTTCACGATGTCGAACCATTGGTCGTCGCCATGGCGGACCATCGGGCCGAGCGGCTCCTTGGAGATCACCTCAGGCAGGACGACGTGGTCGGCGGGATTGGCGAGCTTCAGGCGCTCGGCGTAAAGCTGTGAGACGTCGGAAGTGAAGACGTCGCAGCGGCCGGATTCATAGGCCTTCACCGTCTCATCGGCAGAGGCGAACGCGATCACCTCATACTTCATGTTGTTGCCCTTGAAGTAGTCGGCGAGGTTCTGCTCGGTCGTGGTTCCGGTCTGCACGCAAACCGAGGCGCTGTTCAACTCCAGCGCTGAATTGACCTTCAGCGACTTCTTCACCAGGAAGCCCTGCCCGTCATAATAGGTCACGCCGGTGAAGTTGGCGCCGAGCGAGGTATCGCGCGACAGCGTCCAGGTGGTGTTGCGCGACAGCACGTCGATCTCGCCGGACTGCAGCGCGGTAAAGCGGTCTTTCGCCGACAGCGGCACGAACTTGACCTTGGTGCCATCGTTGAAGATCGCCGCCGCGATTGCGCGGCAGACGTCCACATCAAGCCCGGTCCAGTTCCCCTTGTCGTCGGGGGACGAGAATCCGGGCAGGCCCTGGCTGACCCCGCAGGACAGCATGCCCCGGTCCTTGACCGTCTTAAGGGTTTGCGCCGAAGCGCCCTGCGCCGAGAGGCCGGCGGCAAGGGCAAGTGTGAGAACCAGCGATACGCGTTTCATGGCAGGGCCTTTCAAGGGGTCGTCCGGGAAGGTTTGCGTGCGGTCGCCTCAAACGTTAACGGACCGACCGATGATCCCCAGCGAATCGCCGAACTGGCCTGCATCTTGCGTGCCAATCAGCCAAGCGTTGGATCGAAGGTCGCGGCAGGCCCCTCAACGTGCGGCGACTTGAAGTTGGGCGCATCACATAGTGACTGGCGAGCCGGGTCAAGGGGTTGACGTAGCTCTTCCCTGTCCTGTTATTAAAAACCCGGCCCGGGCCCGCTTCTTCCGACGCGTCACGGCTGCTGCGGCAAAAAGTCTTTAACGGCGAGCGCATGAGCTTTTCCAACGACGGACCGGTCCCCCCACAACAGCCCGAAACCCGCTTGGTGACCGCGGGCCGGGACACTGAGGCCCAGAAGGGCTTCGTCAATCCGCCGGTTGTCCACGGTTCCACCGTGCTCTATCCGACCGCGGACGACCTCCATGCCCATCGCGGCGAATATCAGTATGGCCGCCACGGCACGCCGACGACGCGGGCGCTGCAGGACGTGCTGATGGCGCTGGAGGGGCCGCAATGCGCTGGCGTCGGGCTGACGCCATCGGGCCTCGCGGCGATCAGCACGGCGCTATTGTCGGTGCTCAAGGCCGGGGACCATCTCCTGGTCTGCGACAACGTCTACCGCCCCTCGCGCAATTTCTGCAACGGCCTGCTGGCGCGCTATGGGGTGGAGACCACCTATTTCGATCCGCTCGTGGGCGCTGGCATCGAAGCGCTGTTCAAGCCGAACACGCGCGCGGTGCTGGTCGAAGCGCCGGGCTCGCAATCCTTCGAAATGCCTGACATTCCCGCGATCGCTGCCGTCGCGCATGCGCGCACCGCGCTCGTGATCGACGACAACACCTGGGCGACCCCGCTCTATCACCGGTCGCTGGAGCAAGGCGTCGACATCAGCATCCAGGCGGCGACCAAGTATATCGGCGGCCATTCCGACATCATGTTCGGCGCCATTTCGGCCAATGCCGAGGCGTGGCCGCTGCTCGCCGAGGGCATCCGCCTGCTCGGCGTCTGCGCCGGGCCCGATGACGTCTATCTGGCGCTGCGCGGCGTCCGCACGCTGTCGGTCCGGCTGGCGCAGCATTACCGTTCCGGACTGGAGATGGCGCGCTGGCTGCAAGCGCGTCCCGAAGTGGCGCGGGTGCTGCACCCCGCGATCGAGAGCGATGCCGGCCACGCGATCTGGAAGCGCGATTTCACCGGCGCCTCCGGCCTGTTCAGCATCGTATTGAGGCCGGCCCCGCAGAAAGCGGTCGACGCCCTGCTGGACACCGTCAAGCTGTTCGGCATGGGCTATTCCTGGGGCGGCTTCGAAAGCCTGGTCATCCCCTTCGACTGCAGCGACTATCGCACAGCCACGAAATGGGCGCCGGGCGGTCCGACGCTGCGGCTCCATATCGGGCTCGAAAACATCGACGACCTCAAGGCCGATCTCGATCGCGGCTTTGCCGCGCTCAAGGCGGCGATGTAAGCGCACAAGTACCGGGATTTTGCGGGCTTTCGGCGCGACCAAATAACCGCGTGTTCACCATGACGAAGAACTCCAAATCCTCGTCAGGCAAATCAGCCCGCTCATCAAGTTCCCTTACACCTTTGCTGCCTTAGTCATGCGCCCGGGTTGGGCTGCCATCGCCCTGCGGCGTCGGCGGTCTGGGGTAAGCGTAAGCAGTCAAGCGTATGAAGACCGCACAAATCGTCGTCCTGGCCATCGCGCTTGGTGCTGGCGGCGTCGCCGCCTATTTGGCCGGCCAGCCTGAGGCCAAGCCCGGTCCGGCCGAGCCGGTCGCGCAGCAACTGCCGACCGTCGAAGTTCTGGTGGCGCAGTCCGATATCGGCCTCGGCCAATCGGTCAAGCAGGAGAACCTGCAATGGCAGGCTTGGCCGGCCGCGACCGCGAGCAGCAATTTCATCCGCCGCAAGGACCGGCCAGATGCCCTCAAGGACGTGATCGGCTCGATCGCGCGCGCGCCGCTCATCGCCGGCGAGCCGATCCGGGAGCAGAAGCTCGTCAAGGCGGACGGATCGGGCTTCATGGCGGCGATCCTGCCCCCAGGCAGCCGCGCGGTCTCGACGGAAATCTCGGCAGAGACCGCTGCAGGCGGCTTCATCCTGCCGAACGACCGCGTCGACGTCATCCTCAGCAGGCGCGAGAAGAACCCGGACCAGCACAGCGCGGATCTCGTCCGTTCGGAGATCATCCTGAGCAATATCCGCGTGCTCGCCATCGACCAGGCGCCGAAGGAAAAGGACGGTGCCAATTCCCTGCTCGGGAAGACCGTCACGCTTGAACTCAAGCCCGAGCAGACCGAGACGCTGGCGCGGTCGCGCCAATCCGGCGTCCTGTCGCTCGCGCTGCGCAGCATCGCGGACGTCAACGTCGCCGACAGCGCCTCCCAAGACCAGCCCCCGAAGCGGGGCCAGAGCATCAACGTGGTTCGCTACGGCGTCCCGAGCTCGACAACGACACAGAAGTGAGAAGGACGCCTGCCATGAAATGCGGTCGAACCAGATTTGCGATGCGGTCTTCGCTGGTCCGCATCCTCTTGCTTTCGGCCGCGGCCGCACTGGCGTTCTCGCCGGTCATTGCCGCCGATTCCGAGACCCAAGGCGCGCAACCGGTTGCCAGTTCGCCGGCCAAGACCCGATTCCTGGCGCTCGGCGTCGGCAAATCCGTGATCGTCGACCTGCCGCGCGACGTGAAGGACGTCCTGGTCGCCGACCCCAAGATCGCCAACGCCGTCGTTCGTTCCGCGCAGCGTGCCTACATCATCGGCGCGGCGGTCGGGCAGACCAACGTCGTGTTCTTCGATGCCGACGGCCAGCAGGTCGCCGCCTATGACATCGCGGTGAAGCGCGACCTCAACGGCGTGCGCGCCGCGCTGAAGCAGACGCTGCCGGGCATCCAGATCGAAGGCGTCGGCGACGGCGTGATCCTGACCGGTTCGGTGTCGTCTCCGATCGAGGCCCAGCAGGCCGGCGACCTCGCGGCGCGGCTGGTCGGCGGCGCCGACAAAGTCGTCAACTCCATCATAGTGCGCGGCCGCGACCAGGTGATGCTGAAGGTCAATGTTTCCGAAGTGCGGCGCGACATCGTCAAGCAGATGGGCGTCGATCTTTCGGCCAACATGAACTACGGCACGGCGATCGTGAACTTCAACAACTCCAACCCGTTTACGGCCTTTGGCCGCCCGCTGGTGCCAGACAATGGCGGCACTGTCGCCGCGGTCGCCAAGGGCCTCCCGACCGTCACCGCCACCTTGCGCGCGATGGAAAGCGCGGGCGTGGCGCGGACGCTGGCCGAGCCCAACCTGACCGCAATCTCCGGGGAATCGGCGACCTTCATCGCCGGCGGCGAATTTCCGATCCCCGCCGGCTATTCCTGCGATCCGGTCACGCATGTCTGCACGACCCAGATCCAGTTCAAGAAGTTCGGCATCTCCCTCAACTTCACCCCGGTGGTGCTGACCGAGGGGCGCATCAGCCTGCGCGTCATGACGGAAGTGTCCGAGCTCTCCACCGACAATGCCATCACGCTGAACCAGGGCGGCACGTCGCTGACCGTTCCTTCGATCACCACCCGCCGCGCCGAGACCACGCTGGAAATCCCCTCCGGCGGCTCGATGGCGATGGCCGGCCTGATCCAGCAGAAGACCAAGCAGGCCATCAACGGCATGCCCGGCGTCGACCAGTTGCCCATCCTTGGCGCGCTGTTCAGGAGCCAGGACTTCGTCAACAACGAGACCGAGCTGATGGTGCTGGTGACGCCCTATGTCGTGCGTGCGGTCGCCCAGAAGGAATTGTCGCGGCCCGATGACGGGTTCGCGCCGGCGGCCGATTCGCAATCGACGCTGCTCGCCCGCATCAACCGCATCTACGGTGTGGCGGCGCGCGCCGAGCCGGTCGGAGCCTATCCCGCCAATTTCGGCTTCATCATTGACTGAGCTTGGGGGCGCGACGATGACGGGCAGAGCAGATCACCATCGCATATTGTACCGGCTGGGCGCCCTCGTCGGCCTGTCGGTCGCGCTTGCTGCCTGCCGCAGTGGTGGCGATGACCTCACGACCGCGACCGTTCCCAACGACTACCGTCTGCGGCATCCGATTGCCGTCACCGAAGCCGATCGCTCGATGGTCATCTTTGTCGGGCACGGCCGGGCCGGCCTGACCGCTCCGCAGCGCGCCGATGTGATGGGACTGGCGCGAACGTGGACCCGCGAAGGCACCGGCGCGATCATCGCCGAGGTGCCGGTCGACACGCCGAATGCGCGGGCGGCCGGCGCGACCTATCAGGAAATCCGCTCGCTGCTCGCGGCCGGGGGCGTGCCCGCGCGCTCCATCACGCTGCGCAATTACCATCCCGACGATCCGCGCACGCTGGCGACGATCCGCCTGAGCTATCCGAAGATCACCGCGGTCGCTGGTCCCTGCGGGTTGTGGCCGGAGGATCTCGGCCCTTCGATCGACAATTACGGCTACAACCAGAACAAGCCCTACTACAATCTGGGTTGCGCGAGCCAGCGCAACCTGGCGGCGATGATCGACAATCCCGCCGACCTCGAACAGCCCCGCGCCGAGACGCCGGCCTACTCGCCGCGGCGTGACGTGGCGTTCGAGAAGTACCGAAAGGGTGTTTCGACCACCACCACCTATCCCGAAGCCGACAACGCCAAGCTCAGCAATACAGGCAAATGATCAGCCGCGCCAAACATCCAGACCACGAGACCGACGCCGCGCCGCATGCGGACGACTATATCGCCGCTGCCCCGCGCGTGTCGGTGCAGGCGTTCTGCGCGACAGTGGCGACCGCGACAACCGTGAAGGCCGCGAGCGAGGACCGCCGCCTCGCCAAGACGCATCTCTCGGTGCATATGGGCGGCATCGCCGGAGCGATCGACGCCTATCATACGGCCCCCACCCCGAACGTGATCTTGCTCGAGACCGAGAGCGGCAGCGACTTCCTCGCCGGCCTCGACGAGCTCGCAACCGTCTGTGACGCCGGCACCCGCGTTGTCGTGATCGGCAGGGCCGACGACAAGGCGCCCTATCGCGAACTGGTGCGCCGCGGCGTCAACGACTATGTGGTCGGCCCGGTCGAGGTGCTCGACGTGGTGCGCTCGATCTGCGGCCTGTTCTCGGCGTCCGAGGCAATCACTGTCGGCAGGATGATCGCGGTCTGCGGCGCCAAGGGCGGCGTCGGCGCGTCCACGGTCGCGCATAACATCGCCTGGGCGATCGCGCGCGACGTCGGGCTTGATTCGGTCGTGATCGATCTCGACCTCGCGTTCGGCACAGCCAGCCTCGATTACAATCAGGACCCGGTCCAGGGCATCGCCAATGCGGTGTTCCAGGCGGAGCGCCCGGACAGCGCGCTGATGGAGCGCCTGCTTGCGAAATGCACCGACCATCTCAGCCTGCTGGCGGCGCCGGTGACGCTGGAGCAGGTCTATGATTTCGGCGCCGACGCCTTCGACGCCATCTTCGACACGCTGCGCATGACGACGCCCTGCATCGTGCTCGACGTGCCCCACCAATGGACCGCCTGGACGCGCCGCGCCCTGATCGGCGCCGACGACATCCTGATCGTCGCCGAGCCCGATCTGGCCAACATGCGCAACACCAAGAACATGATGAACACGCTGAAGGCGGCGCGGCCCAACGACCGTCCCCCGCTGTACTGCCTCAACCAGGTCGGCATGACCAAGCGGCCGGAGATCGAGGTGCGCGCCTTCGCCAAGACCATCGACAGCCAGCCGATCGCCGCCATCCCCTTCGATTCGAAGCTGTTCGGCACCGCCGCCAATAACGGCCAGATGATCGCGGAGATCGCCAGCAATCATCGCATCACCAAGACGTTCCTGCAGATCGCGCAGCGGATGACCGGGCGCGCCGACACAAGGGCTCAGCGCAATTCGCTGTTGTCGCCGATCATCAAGAAATTGCGCGCGGTCGGCGCCCGATCGAAAGCCTCGTCGGCCTAGCGTCAATCGGAGCCGCCAGCCGCCGCCACCGGCATCTTCTCACCGCCGCCCCGCGGCCCTTCCTTGCGAGCCAGCACACGCTTCAATGCGGCGACATTGGCGGCGGCTTCCTCCGGCGGCACATCCGCCTTCACGATGCTCTCCGCCTCACTGAGGCGACCCTGCAGGCCGACGGCGAGGGCCAAATTGGCCTTGATCCGCTGATCGTTCGGCGCGCGGCTGCGGGCTTTGCGCAGCGTCTCCTCGGCCTGCGGCAATTCCTTCGACAGCACGTAGGACAGCCCGAGATTGGACAGCACCGACGGCTCGTCGGGTGCGATCTTGAGCGCGCTCGCATAGTATTGCCGCGCCTCGTCGTGGCGTCCGAGCTGATCGAGCGCCGCCCCCTGCGCGGACAGGATCCGCCAATCCGGATCATCCGGGCTGTGGGCGCGGCCGAGCACGTCGAAGGCCTGCTGGAAATTACCGTTGTCGGCGAGCGCCCGCCCATAGCCGGCGAGCAGCGCCTTGTTGTTCGGCTGGGTCATCGAGGCCTGCTCGAGGATGGCGACCGCCTGCGCGCGCTGCCCGGTGGCGCGAAGCGCCTTGGCGTATTGCAACGCTGCTGCGGCATCCTTCGGATTGGCCTTGAAGCGCTCTTGGTAGGTCTCAAGGTCGCGCCGCGGGTCAGCGGTTGGCCGGCTGGCCTCGACCGTGTCACCGAGCGATCCCGTGATGTCGGAAGGGCTGGATGTCTGGCAGCCGCTAAGCGCCAGCACCAGGGCCGCCGATGCTGCCGCGCCGACGAAAAGCCTTGCGGCGGAAGATCGGTGAAGCAACTTCTGGGACATGTACCCTGACCACGGTCGGCGATTGCCCAGAATGCTTCGCAGCTTAACCCTAAATCCGGGTTAAGAGAGATCCCTCCGCGGCAGATATCGATCGATCCTGCCGCGCACCTCGCCGCCGGAGAATCTCATTGGCCGTGGCGCGCGCGTTGCGCCTAATCGACGAACTGAGCGCCGAACTCGCAGCCGATCCGCCAGGCGAGACGGCATTGGCGCGGGCTGCCGTTCGACAGGATGATGGTGAATTCAGAGGGAATTTCCGCATATTCGGCGATCACCTTGACGCCGCCATCGGAGATGTCCGTGATCATGCAGTCCCGCGGCAGAGTGCCGGTGCCGAACTGGATCTTGGCCAGACTCCTGCACAGACGACGCTCGCTCTTACGTCGATTGACGAACATGTCGACCCCCGGCCCCTACTCATTGATTAGCCCGCTTCTGCATCTGCTGTAGCGAGAAATCGTTGGAATCTGGCTAGCAGGACTGCTCGCAGTTGAAGCGTCGTCTTCAAACTCCATTTACCGGCTCTGCGGGCCTTTTCCCCGAAATGACGCAATCTCAGGCAAACGGGGGCCGAGGCGCGGGTGAATTCCTGCCTCCATTCGCACATCTGCTCCGTCACCGATGCCGGGACCGTCTCAGCCGGCGAACGCCGCCGGGGACTGTCGCACAACCGACGCCGCGGTAGGCCGGGTTGGACAAGAGCGCATCGCACCGGCGTCGTCCCTGCGAAAGCACCCATAACCACAGGCAGGTGTTTTGGCGCGAACAAGCGGTTGCGGCGGAGCGCACGACAACAGCCTGTGGCGAACAAGCGAGCCTTAAGCCTTGAGGTCCGTGATCCGCATAATCGCGACCACATTCCCATCGTTGTACGCCTGCTCTTTTGTGTCCTTGTTGCAGGTCCAGACAAAGTTTTTCTTGGCCGTAAAGGTCTTTCCTTCCTGCTCAATCCGAAGCTCCCCCTCCGGGATATGACAGATCATGGCATTCATCATCGGGGGGCCCATCGTCTTCGATCCCGGCTGCATAATGACATCGCGCATTGAGACGGTCTTAAAGCCGGGAATGATGGATGGTGTCTCACCATCGTAGGCACGGACCACGACACCTGGCCACGGCGTGGTGTCCTTGTAGCTCGTGGTTTGAGCGGCGGCTCGCTTCATCATAGCCGCCGAAGCCGCCGCCAACCCGATTGCCAGCGCGGACCTTCGATCGATCTTGCTCATCGCTTTTCTCCCGACGTTGCGCAACGAGCCGCCGCAAAAGCGGCGCGCAAGTTCGTGGTGAATGGTGGTGCGAAACCGAAAAAAGATCGGTCTCTCAAGAGAGAGTGCCTGCCGATAGCACCAGTGCTCCTCGTTCGCCCCGGACGGTGATTTCGGACGTCCCGCTTGGAGGGCAACTACATTCTACGTGACCTGACGCACCATGTCCGACGTAATTTCATCCGATGAGAGCGTCAGATTCCGCATGGTGCAATAACGTCAGGACAACTGACAATACGTGCTGCTCTTTGCGAATATGAACGGCTGACGTCCGCCACGCCCCATGGTACCGTCCCGATCGCTCGGATCGTGAGTTATGCCTTGTGTCGAGGTCATGCGCCGATGATCGGAGCCGCAATCCCCCACATACTTCGTCGATCTGAGGCGAAGCATCATTAGACGATGATCGCGTCGGCGTTCAGCGCCGGCGCGCAATTCGACGTTTGCAACGAAAGGCATATGCAGGTCCGTCTCCAACTTTGCGGCAGTTCACGGCAGAGTCCTGAAACCGCCGCTTGATTTGAAGGAGGAACCGATGAAGTTCATTAACCTGAACATACTCGCCACATCCGCCGCAGCGATGAGACTCGCAAAGACCACGGCCCTTGCTGCGGTGCTCATGTCCTTTGCTCCCATGGCTGTCGCGGGAGACCCGATTGAAAAGAAGGGGACCACCCCCTACCTCACGCATTTTATTTTTCGGCCATTGATGACAATTGACACCGCTGAGCTCGGTAAAGCCACTACGCTGGAGGCAGTCGGGACCACGCAAAATATGAAGGGAGAGAAGATGCTGGACAAGATGTCAGCACGTTGCGTGGCGCTGAACGTCGCGTCCGGCGACAAGAAGTACATTGACGGCGCCTGCGTGCTGGCCGACAGCGACGGTGACAAGATTTTCTCGACCTTCGATACGCGCGATCTCGACAAGTCCCAGCCGAAGTTGGATTGCGGCACTCATATCATCACCGGCGGTACCGGGAAGTATAAGGGGATCACCGGGAGCGAACCATTTGCTTGCATCTCTATGCCTGCGCTGGCCGGCCCGGGTGACTATTTTGCGATGGACATCCCGCACAACACGTCGTGGGAAATCAAATAACACGTACCTCGATGCCCGGTGTCGACCACCGGGTGTCAATCACTGAACGAGAGCCTTGCCCAACAGCAGGGCTCCTTTTCTGCCGGTACTCCTCCGCAGAAGGCATAAATGTCCGATGCTGGCGCTGAGCCGAGTCGGACCGCGACGTACGTGGCTACACTTGAAACAGATTACGCTCCGACGCTCGCGCGCGACCTGTTAGCTTTCGAGTACTGCCTGTGGCGTGTTCCGGAAGCCGATGGCCAACCGGTTGTAGGCATTCATCAGGCCGATCGCGATCGTGAGATCGACCAGTTCCTTTTCCTCAAAGACAGCGCGCGCCGCCTGGAACGCTTGATCCGGTATGCCGGTCTCCGACACACGTGTCACCGTTTCGGCCCAGGCAAGCGCGGCACGCTCACGCTTGCTGAAGAGATGGCCAGCTTCCGCCCAGGCCTGCACCAGCGCGAGCTTCTCGATCTTCACACCCCTCTTGATGAGGTCGCGGGTGTGCATGTCGAGGCAATAGGCACAGTTGTTGATCTGCGAAACCCGTAGGTAAACCAGATCAACCAGCTCGGCGGGAACACCGCTTTGCATGATATAGCCATAGACGCCGCCAAGGGCTTTTACGCCGTTCGGCGCGACTTGGTTGTAATCGAGACGCTTGGTCATTGTTATTCTCCTTGATCTTCAGGTCTTATTTGACGGGTGTGGTCAGTGCCTTGTCGTCGGTATCGACGACGAAGACCGCGAGCAGCTTGGCCGGCTCGGTCTTGCTGGCATTGCGGCTGATGGGGTGGCTGGCGCCGGGTGGTTCGGACCAACTCTCGCCTGCCTTGTAGACCCGTGTCGTCCCATCGTTCACCTTCGACTCGACGCTTCCGGAAATGACGTAGGCATAGATGAACGACGATTTTGCGTGGGTATGTGGAGCCGAGGCTCCGCCCGGCGGATAGTCGACGACCACGGCGATCAGCGACTTGCCGGGAATGTTGGGTATCGTCTGCTCGAAGTTCGTCGTGACCTTGCCGCCGATATCTTGGGCCGAAGTGGGCGAAGCAGATGCAATGGCAATGGCGGCGTATGCTGCGCCGATGACAGTTCGTATCTTCATGGCTCTTCTCCTTCTCCTCGATTAGATGTCCTCCTCTTGGGTCGGAAAAAAGCACCAAGAACGCACAGAAATCGTGTACTACAGGGCACGTGACTAGGCCGCTCAAATTGGAGCTCGACCGCTCTGCGAAGGCGTCGCTGGCTGAGCAGATCCGAAAGGGTATCGGCGCGGCGATCGAGAGTGGCGTGCTCGCACCCGGCGCGCGCCTGCCGTCCTGGCAGGACCTTGCGGCGCAGCTTGGCGTCGCCCGCGGCACCGTGCGCGCGGCTTACGAAAAGCTGTCCGCAGCGCAGCTCATCGTCGCATCGCGGGCCACCGGAACCCATGTCGCGGAGCGGCCTCGCGCAGCCATCCGCTCCGAACAGCCACCCGATCCGGGCTCGTTCATGGAGATGTATCGGGAGATGACCCAGGGACCGGCCATCTTTCAGATGGGGGTACCGGCAAAGGAAACATTTCCGGCCACGCTGCTCGCGCGAATCCGCGCCCATGCCATTCGCACTGAGGCGCGCGCAGCACCTATTTACCCGGACCCTCGCGGCGAACTTGAACTACGGCGGGAAATCGCCGCCTATCTTGCCATTGCCCGTGGCATCGAATGTTCGGCCTCGCAGGTCATCATCACCGGGGGATATAGCGGCGGCCTGGGATTGGCGCTCCGCGTGCTTGGCCTCGAGGGACAGAAAGCCTGGACCGAGGACCCCGGCTTCCCGTTCACCCGTCGAGGCCTCGAGCTCGCAAGATTATCGCTTGTACCAATACCGGTCGACGACAGCGGCATCGATGTCGACCATGGGCTGCGCCACGCCCCGGACGCCAAGCTGGTTGTCGTGACCCCCGGGCAGCAGGCGCCGCTCGGGGTTACTCTATCGCTGGAACGCCGATTGCGCCTGCTCGATTGGGCCGCTCAGGCAAGCGTATGGGTGGTCGAAGACGACTATCTGAGCGAACTGCAGCTCAGGGGGAGAGCCGCGCCGGCGCTCGCCTCACTTGATCGCGCTGGGCGCGTCATCCACATCGGCTCCTTCAGCAAGACCATCAGTCCCACGTTGCGGCTCGGCTTTCTCGTCGCGCCCGTTTCGCTGTTGTCCCGCTTCGCGGAGGTCGCCGCGTGCCTTGCGCCGCCGCCCGGGCCGTCCGTGCAGCTCGCGACCGCCGAGTTCATGCGCGAAGGCCACTACCTGCGCCATCTTCGGCGCACCAAGCGAGCCTACTCCGCTCAGCGCGACGCCTTGCTGGAGTGCCTGCGGCCGCACGTCGAAGCTGCCAGCATCGCAACAGCGGGATTGGCTGTGCTGCTGCGATTGCCCGACGGCGCGCCAGACACATCCATCGCCAGGGAAACGCTTGCGTTTGGAATGGCACCAGCGCCTTTGTCGACCTGGTACGCGCGGCCGGCTTCCGGACGATCGGGGCTTCTTCTGGGCATCGCGACGGTACCAAACAAGCATCTGGCGAGATCCTGCGACCGTCTTTGCGGGATCATCGAGCGCTTCGGCTCATGCCGGTCCTGAATCGCGTTTCCGCCGATAGCGAAAGATGGTTGCCATCCTCGGGCACGACGAAGAGCTGCGAACGGCGAGAATGGTGTCCCGCACCGAGCTACGCCTTCCGAGCCATATTTGGGCCCGACGCATGATCATCGAAGCTGATACCCTGGCCAAGCTCTTTCAGTCGCTCGCGCAGGCTGATTTCATCGAGTGACCGGAAAGGGAGTTGCATGAAGGCCAGTATCTGTCGTTCAAGACCACCAAGCGTGGCGGCGAGGGCCGTACGCCGTTCGCGCTGGTCGGAGTACCTCGCAGGGTCGGGATAACGCCAGTCGCCGGTTACCGGACGGCCCGGCCAATGCGGCAGCGGCTCTCCGGCCTCGATATCGCACAGCGTGAACACAAAATCCAAAGGCGGAGCGTCGGCCTTCGCGAACTCTTTCCAATGCTTCGGATGCAATCCCTCAGGGCGGTATTCCGCGACCCTCAGAACGTCGATTGCCAGTTCGTCGAGCTGGCTGGCCGGGCGCAACCCGGCGCTAAAGCCAGTGAAGCGTTCGCGCCCAATGCGGTTCAACACCGCTTCGGCGAAAATGCTACGCGCCGAGTTCCGATTCGAGAGAAAGAGCACATTGTAGCGGCCGTCTGCCATGCCAAGGCTCCATCAAGTGTGAAAAACAAATCGAGAGCTGGTCTTTGAGTTCCTGGCGGCAGATACGTTTTTTCGCTCGCGACCGACGTCACGCAGATGATTGGCGCGCCACATTGGGGCTGGCTCTTGAAATTTCTCGTTATTTTACGCCGTAACGCGACATCTCGTCGGCAATTTCCGGCTTGATACGTTTCGCCACCGTTATGTCGAAAGAGCCGCGCGGTTCGTCCCCCTTCAGCAGCCTCGCCTTTCCGCGTCCAAACAGGGCGTACGCTAAATTCGGGTCGATCTGCAACGCGGCGTCGTAATCCGCAATTGCCTTATCGAGATCGCCCATCTTGAGATAAACGAATCCACGACTGTCCAACATCCCGGCGTTCCCCGGGTTCAGTCGCAGCGCCTCATTGCAATCGGTTAGCGCGGTTTGTAAATCGTCTCTGATTGCGCGAGAGTAACAACGACTGTTAAAGGCTACGAAGCAGCTTGGTGCGACTTTGATCGCTCGGCTAAATTCATCGATAGCACGATCATACTTTCGCTCGGCTCTGTATATTTCGCCCCTTCCCACGTGAGCCAAGGCATTGTTCGGATAGAGCTTGATTGCAGTATCGAACTGGGCGGCGGCTCGATCGTTATCCTTCTGCTTATGAGATTCGACCCCGCTATTGTAGATCATCGCGCTTTTGTGCCAGGCCTCATAGGTTGGACCGGAAGGAGGCGGCGCCATACAAGCCGAGGTGGCTGTCGAGTCCAAGTTTTTTCGGGATGCTTCGGGAGAAGTCACCAAATTGCCAGCGGCGGCTATACCGGAAAATCCGACCGCTCCGACAAATCCGACGATAAGCCATAGGGTAGCTGCGCGTAGAAGCGCTCTTGATTTCATAACCGACCTAAAGGATTTCAAAGCTTGCGCTTCGTTATCTCTGTAATGTGACGCTACTGCCGTGGACACAAGCGTGCCCCATCGCGTCCTTGAGTACACGGCCTAGCCAGGCTCTGTCAGCCGTCGGCCAGGCTCCGTGGACCGAGGAGACCATTACTCCGACGTCACCGAGGGACGGTTCAGCATGATGAAATAGAGATTGCGGAAATAGACCAGCAAGCCCAGCGCCTGACCAGCGATGAAGACGGGGTCGCGGCGGTAGAGCGCGTAGACCAGAAGCAGCGCGCCGCCGCCGACCGAGAAGAACCAGAACGCCACCGGGATCACGCTCTTGCGCGCACGTTCGGACGCGATCCACTGCACGACGAAGCGCATCGTGAACAAGCCCTGCGCGATGAAGCCGAGCACGACCCAGGCGTCGAATTTCACGACGAAGACGTCGTGCAGGTAGTTCAGCAAGTCATTCATTGGGCGTCACCTTGGTCGCTTCGGTCACTTCGGTGACCTCGGTCACTTCCGTGACCACGGGCGTCGGCCTCTTACGGCGGATCAGCCACCAGACGCCGGCGAGATCCATGATCCCTATCCAGAGCCGGTCGAAGAAGCCGTAATTCGAGACGCCAGAATGGCGGGGACGGTCGACCACGTCGACATAGGCGATCTCAAAACCCTCGCGGCGGACCAGCGCCGGCAGGAAGCGATGCAGCCCGTCGAAATAGGGCATCATCAGGAACACCTCACGCGGGAATGCCTTCAGTCCACAGCCGGTGTCGCGCGTGCCGTCGCGCAGGATCGCACCGCGCACGGCATTGGCGATGCGTGATTGCACTTTCTTGAAGCCGGTGTCCTTGCGCCCTACCCTCTGGCCGGCGGCAAGCCCGATGCGGCCGCTGCCGCTCTCGACCGCGGCAATCAGATCCGGCAGGAAAGAAGGATCATTCTGGCCGTCGCCATCGAGCGTCGCGACGATCGCGCCGCGCGCGGCACGGACGCCGCTGCGCACCGCCGCCGATTGCCCCGAAGAGACCGTGTGCCGGAGCTGGCGCAGGTTGGAGCGCTCCTTCATGGCCGCGCCGATCCGCGATGCGGTCGCATCGGTCGAACCGTCATCGACATAGATGATCTCGTAGACCCAGCGGCGGCCGAGCGCGGCGGCGATCTCCGCAATCAGCGGCGCGATGTTCTCGGCCTCGTTGCGCACGGGCACAACGATGGAGACGGCCACCGCGGTCTGGTCGGAAGGAGGCAATTCGGCACTCTTGGCTGGATTTTTGGCTCTCTGGACGGCCTTACGGCCGGAACCGCCTGATACGGCGGGACGGCGCCGCTTTTATGGGGCGGAAGCGCCCCCGGCAACCCTTTTGAGGCGGTCCAGCGAGGGACCGGCAAGGGGGTAGATCGTGCCGTCGCGCTGGATCGCAAACCCGAGCCGCCGGGCCGCAAACCAGTAGCGCACCGCCATGGCGCAGATCACGCCGACCAGCGCGCCGCCGACCACGTCGCTCGGGTGATGTGCCAGCAATACCAGGCGGGTGGCGCAGATCACCAGCGCATAAATCAGCATCACGAACCGCGCCCGCGGCCACAGTGCCGAGATCGCAAAGGCCAGCGCAAAGGCGGTGGTCGCATGCCCGGAGGGAAAGCTGGCATAGGCCTCGCTGCCGGCGAAATGCGAGAAGTTGAAGGCGTTGGGCTCGCCGCCGACAAACGGCCGGCCGCGCCCGACGATCCATTTCAGGAGGTCGCCGACCAGCACCGGGAACAAGACCGCGAAGAACAGGAACTGCAACCGCGTTCCCATTCCAAGCAGCAGGGATCGCCGAATGCCGTGCAACGCCGGCGCAATGATCGCAACCAGGATCAACAGTCCGGCCACGGTCCACAGCACATAGGCATCCTTGCCGAAATCGGTGAGGATGCGGACCCACCACAGGCTTGCAGTGCCGCGCGGCGGCATCAGCTTGATCTCGGGCACATCGAACGCAAGCATCAGCACAATGATGGCGGCGCCGATGATCGCGATCAGCGACAGCCCGTGCCGCGCCGCGCGCCGGCCGGCCTCGGCCCGACGCGAATGCGACGGCGCACGCACAAGCTGGGCAAGCGACCGCCCCGTCAGCGTGGCCAAGCGCGCCGGATAGCTTGCGGATTCGTGGCGGACGACCGGCGCGGACATCATGATCCCATCAGGTTGAATCGGATCATGATGCTATCTCTTCGCTGGAGCATGATCTGTTCGGAAAACCGGTTCCCACTTTTCCGGATCATGCTCTACTGCACGTCCTCGGAACGGTAGATGCCGATGGAGATCGGCCTGCCCTGCGAGATATTATAGCCATCGATGCGCATCGCCGCGTTGTAGCGTAAACCGATCGCTTCCGCCCGCTGCACGAAATTGCGCTCGGAACGCGCCTCCACCAGCGCAAACCGGCATGCGCCCTGCGCCAGGAAATCCGCGGCACCCGAACCGTCGGTCAGGACGATCGAGGTGTCGGTCGAGAACACCAGGCTCGGCTCGTGGTAGCCGGCCGAGGCCAGCTTCGGACCCGGGCAATTGGCGTAGCGCAGGAGGTACCCGACCTCGCCGCTCGGAAACAGCGGCTTCAACGACGGCACCACCAGGCCATAGATGGCGATCGCAAGCAGCATCGCCGCGGTCACCGCATTCAGGAACGAGCGCTCGGCGCGGCTGTCCTCGAACATCCACCAGGCGGCCAGGCCGAAGATCATCGCACCCGCCAGGAACGGCCAGGCTGGGAACGCGGGCTGATGGGTCAGCTTGATCGCACCGGCGACCGCAATCACGGCAGCGATCGCGGGGATCGCGAACCACCAGGCCGAGCCGCGGATCAGCCAGACGGAGCGCGACAGCACGCGCCGTTCCAGCGCACCGACGGTCAGGATCGCGATCGCGGGATAGAGCGGCAGCACGTAATGCGGCAGCTTGGTGAGCACCGCCTCGAACACGATCCAGGACGGGATCAGCCAGGCCAGCAGAAACTGCGCGCCGGGCTCGCGTCGCGCCCGCCACACCGCCGGTGCCGCCATACCTGCCAGCGGCGCACCCGGCCAGAACGTGATCCAGAACAGGACGAGATAGAGCCCGGGCGGCGCGCCGTGGGATTCCTGCGCGCCGAGCTTGCTCAGCATGTCGCCGCCGACGGAATCGGCGAAGAAAGTTTCGCCGGCGCGCAGGAAGATCAGGACGAACCACGGCAGCACCAGCACAAGGCACCACATCAGGCCCCAGACCGGGCGCATGCGGGAGAACCACTCCAGCGAGCGGTCGAGGATCGCCAGAGCCACGATGGCGAGCCCGACGAACATCAGGATCAGCGGCCCCTTCAGCAGGATGCCGCCGGCCAGCGCAGTCCAGAAGATCACAGGCCCCGACCACGGCGGATGCGCGGGATCCTCGCCGCGCTGCCAGGACAGATACACCCGTGCCAAAGCCCCCATCGCGGCGGTGACTGATAGCAGCAGCATCGCATCGGTCTTCGCCAGACGCGCCTCGGCGCCGAGCAGCACGCAGCTCGCCATCATCAGCGCCGCCAATGCCGCGCCGCGCCGGGTGACGAAGGCAAGCGCGGTCCAGTAGGTCAGAAGCACGGCGCCGATCGCGCCGATCAGTGACGGCACCCGGTAGAGCCAGATCCGTGTCTGCGCCCGCGGCATGCCGAGGGCGGACGCCGTTTCAACGACTGCGGCCTGCAACCAGTAGATGCCGACCGGCTTCTTGTAGCGGACGTCGTCCTGGAACCGGATGTCGACGAAATCGCCGCTCTCGACCATTTGCTTGGTCGCCTGGGCAAAGCGCGCCTCGTCGCGGTCGATCGGCGGCGTCGCGAAGAAGCCGGGCAGGAACAGGACCAGGCAGCACAGCACCAGGAACAGAACCGAGCGCCGGTGATTGGCGGTCGCAAACTCGAATGCGAGCGCCAGCCTGCGGCTGGAATGCGCAGGTTTTACAGGCTGTTGCCCTGCTCCGAAACGCCTGACATTGACGGTCTCAACCATGGGCTTCGCATACGATGAAACCGTAGGCCAAACAACCGCACAGGTTCCGTTTTGTCCCCTGTGTGGGCTCTGGGTCACTGCACCCGGATGACCACCGTATCGGCGGCTCCGGTCGCGTCGATCACGGTCAATCGGGCAAAGCCGGGGCCCGGTGGCTCGATCAGGCGCTGGCGACGGCTATCGAGATCGCCAACCGCGACCCCATTGACCAGCATGGTTAACGGCAGGACACCGCCGGCGACCTTGACCGGCATCGGCGTGACCTCGCCGCCTACAGCGCGATCGACATCGATGCGCGAGCCGTTGATCGGGAACTGGATGTGCGGCGCCTGATCGCTGCCCGCGCGCACGAGTTCCCCCATGGGACGGAAACGGCGGAGCGGCAGCGGCAGCCTGGTGTTGCTGGCGACCAGCGTTCCCTTCGGCGCCTTCGGCAGCGCCGCCGGAATCCTGCCGGTCCGCGCGAAGGCGTCGAACAGGATCGGCGCCGCCGCGCCGCGCCCGATCAGCCCCGGCACCGGCGCGCCGTCGGGACGGCCGACCCAGACGCCGATGGTAATGCGGCCATCGAAACCGACCGACCAGGCATCGCGGTAGCCGTAGCTGGTGCCAGTCTTGAAGGCGATCCGGTTGTGCACGCCGTTTTCCGGCGGCGGCGTGCCGATCAGGACATTGCCGACCTGCCAGGCGGCAACCTGGTCCATCAGCCGCATCGGCTCGCGCTCGTCTTGATCAAGCATGATCTCGCGGAGCGGCTTGGTGGTGCCGAGCCGGGGGAAGCCGGCATAGAGCTGCGCCAGATCCTGCAAGGTGATGCCGACACCGCCGAGCCCCATCGCCAGTCCTGGCACTTCGTCTTTCGGCAGCACGAGGCTGGTGCCCGCCTGCTTCAGGCGCGACGACAAGCGGCTCGCGCCGACGCGGTCGAGCAGCGCGATCGCGGGCACGTTGAGCGACAATTGCAGCGCCTTGCGCACCGGCACGGTGCCCTGGAAGGTCATGTCGAAATTCTCGGGCGCGTAGGAGCCGAAGCGGATCGGGCGGTCGTCGATCAGGCTCTCGGGGTGCACAAAACCGTCCTCGAAAGCGAGGCCATAGATGAACGGCTTCAGCGTCGAGCCGGGCGAGCGCACCGCGCGCGTCATGTCGACCTGCCCTGCCCGGCGCTCGTCGAAATAATCGGGCGAACCGACGCGGGCGAGGATGTCGCCGCTTTCATTGTCGACTGCGATGATCGCGACCGAGACGTTCGGGCCTTGCGCGATGGCACGATCGCGGGCGAGAGATTCGAGATTCTTCTGCAGCGTGGCATCGAGCGTCAATCGGATGAGGCGCGCATCCTTCATCGTCGCAAGCGCCTGGTCGGCCGAATGCGGCGCCAGGATCGGCATCGGCTTGCGATATTTCGGCACGGCTTCCGATTTGGCCTGCGCGGCGTCTTCCGCCGACAGCACGCCCTCCTCCACCATGCGATCGAGCACGCGGTCGCGCCCCTCGCGCGCGGCCTGCGGATAGCGGTCGAGCCGTCGCCGCTCCGGCGATTGCGGCAGCGCGACCAAGAGCGCCGCCTCCGCCAATGTCAGCCGCTTCGGCTCCTTGCCAAAATAGGCGATCGATGCCGCGCGCACACCTTCGAGATTGCCGCCGAACGGCGCCAGCGCGAGATAGAGGTTGAGGATCTCGTCCTTGTCGAGCTGCTGTTCGATCTCCACTGCGCGCACGATCTGGCGCAGTTTTGCGTAGAGCGAGCGCTCGCGCCGCGGCTCCATCAGCCGCGCGAGCTGCATCGTGATGGTCGAGCCGCCCGAGACGATGTGGCCGGAGGTGACGAGCTGCAACGCGGCGCGCGACAGCGCCAGCGGATCGACGCCGCGATGGGAATAGAAGCGCCGGTCTTCGTAGCCGAGCAACAGCTTCAGATAGGTCGGATCGACTGATGTCTTCGCGTCAACCGGCAGCCGCCAGCGGCCGTCCGCCATCGCGTAGGCGCGCAGCAATTTTCCATTGCGGTCGACGATGGTGGTGGAGAGCTTTCGCGCATCTGCAAGCGGCAATGGGCCGAGTGAGATGGCCCAGGCGGTGAAGGCGCCCGTCAAGATCAGAACGGCGACGGTCGCCATCACGACCGCCTTCCTGATCCATCGCCAGCGCGGCTTGTTCGCCATCCCACTCATTTCGCCGACCGCACCTCGACCGTGCCGGTGCCGGTGCGGCCGTAGCGCGAGGGATTGTACATGTCCTCGACATAGGCCTGCGGCAGCACGTATTTGCCCGGCGAGACCGCACGCACGACATAGGCGACCGTGAACACCGACTTGGCGTCGGTGGCGCGGTCGATCGCCGCGGTGAAGCGGTCGTCGCGGAACTCGGTATGCTTGGGCTCCTCGCCGTCCTCGATCCAGTCGAGCGTGCCGGAGTCTCCGGAGGACACGAGGTGCGGGTTGTCGATCTCGAGGCCGGCCGGCAGATAGTCCGACACGATGATGTGCCCGTATTCCGGCTTGGCCTCGGTGATCTTCAGCACCACGGCGAAACGGTCGTTCTGCTTCGCCTTGCTGACATCGGCCGGCTTGCCGTCGAGCGTGAAATAATTGCGCTCGATCTTGAAGCCGTTGGAAGCGGCCGGCTCCGGCGTCACCGGCGAGCCCGACACGGAGACCACGACCTGCACCGGCGCCTCGCCGGTGTTGGTGATCTTGATCGGCTTGCCGGCCATCGCCTCCGCCTTGTAGCTGCGGAACACCGCGGTCTTGACCGGCTGTCCGTCGACGTCGAGGCTCAGCGTTTCCTTGGCAAGCGCGCGCGCGGCCAGCACCAGCCAGGCGTTTTCCTGGGTCGAGGTGTAAGGCGTCAGCCCCCGCGCCGCCTCGACGCGCTCGACGGCGCCGATCATGGTCGCACGCGGCGCATTGCCGTCACCGGCGAGCGAGACCAGTGCGGCGGCATCGCGCAGCGCCGAACCGTAATCGGTGCGGCCGAACTCGAGCACGGGCTTTGGGTTGAGCGAGTCGAGCGCGGCGGCATAGACCCGCTCCGCCCTCGCCCGGTCGCCGACCAGCGCCAGCGCGGCTGCGAGCTGCGATTTCGCGATCGGAGTCGCGAGGTTGTTCAGCTTGGTGTCCGCGAGGTAGCGCAGGTCGCCGATCGGGGCCGTGCCATTGCGGGCGAGCACGTAGAGGCCGTAGGCGAGATCGCGGCCACCGTCCTTCTCCGGCTCGTTGGCATTGACGACGGCGTTGCGGATGCGGTCGAGCGCGCTCTTGAACAGCACGTCCGGCACCACAAAGCCCTTCTCGCGGGCGCGGGTCAGGAAGTCGGTGACATACGCATCGAGCCAGGCGTCGTCGCCGCCGGCCGACCACAGGCCGAACGAGCCGTTCGAGCCTTGGCGGGCGAGCAGACGCTCGATCGCGTCCTTGATGCGCTGGTCGACCGCGGTGTCCATCGCCAGATGCGCCCCGGCGGCGAGATCGTTGACATAGAGCAGCGGCATCGCGCGGCTCGTGATCTGCTCCGAGCAGCCGTACGGGTAGCGGTCGAGCGCCTTGAGGATCGTGGCGGCGTCGAGCGCAGTCGACAGGCTCGCCGACACCGACACGCCGCCGGTGCCCTGCACGAGGTCGGTGAACATGTCCGACGTCAGCGTCAGGCTGTCGCCCTTGGCCAGCGTGCGAACGGAACGGCGTGCCAGCACCTGCGTCGCCGGCTTGACATCGAGCGCGTAATGGCGCGCCAGCGTCAGGCCATTCGGGCCCGTGATGTCGACGTCGAGATTGCCGGCGCCGGCGCCGCCGGCATCGAGTGCCAGCGACAACGAGGTGCGCTGCTTGGCGGCGAGCCTCACCGTGGTGGCGGGATTGCCCGAGAGCTTCACCGGGCCGGACGCCTTCACGTTGATGATGTAGTCGCCGGGCGCGCCCTCGACATTGTCGATATCCATGCTCATGGTGCCGCGGTCGCCATTGAGCAGGAAGCGCGGCAAAGTCGCGGTCAGCACCACGGAATCGCGCACGGTGACATCGGTGGTGGCGCGGCCGAGCTTGGTGGCGCTCCACGCAACCGCCATCACCCGCGCGGTGCCGGCGAATTCCGGGATGTCGAAGCTGATCTCGGCGGTGCCGTCGGCGCCGACGGTGACGATGCCGGAATAGAGCGCGAGCGGTTTCTGCGTGGGCGGCGAGCCCTGCAATTCGGCGCCGCCGGAATCGCCGCCGGTCCTGATCTGGCCGCGCGTGCCCTGCATGCCGTCAATGAGCTGGCCGTAGAGGTCGCGGATTTCGGCCGTGAGGCGGCGCTGGCCGAGATAGTAATCGTCAGGCGCCGGCGGCTTGTAATTGGTGAGGTTGAGGATGCCCACATCGACGGCGGCCACCACGACCTTCGCGTCTTCGCCGGGATTGAGTCCGTCGAGCTTGACCGGAATCTTCAACGCCGAGCCCGGCCGGACCAGCGGAGGCGGCGAGAGCGTCACCGCGAGCGTGCGGGCCTTCTTGTCGATGCCAAACCATTTCAGGCCGATCGCACGACCCGGCATGCGCTGCGCGGCCGTATCGAGCGGACGGCGCAAGGTCGTCATCACATAGGCGCCGGTGCCCCAATCCTTGCCGACAGTGAGCCTGACCTGCTGGGTGCCTTCCTTGACGTCAGCGGTCTGCGTCGTCAGCAGGCGATCGCCGAGCACGTTGACGGTCAGCCGCCCCGCCGAGCGGGCGTTGACGGTGACCAGCATGGTGTCGCCGGACTGGTATTCCGGCTTGTCGATCGAGGTTTCCAGGAGGTCCGGTGTGTCGGCGCTGCCGTCAGAATACCAGCCGACATCGAACTGCACCGAGGTCAGCGGGCCGTCGGCATCGTTCGACTTGACGTCGAGGCGATATCGGCCCGGCTGCGGCGCGAACGACAGCCGCGACGGCTTGTCGGCAGCGAGATTGACATCGCCATCGGCGACGCGGCTCGTCGACTTGACCGGTTCATAGTCCCAGGACGAGCCCTGGCGATACCATTGGTAGCGCGACTCGATCTTCAGGAGTTCGTAGCGCAGACCGTTGCGCGCGAGCTGCTTGCTGTCGGGATCGACGAACACGACGTCGAACTCGGCCTTGTCGCCCTCCGCCACGCTCTTGTCGCCGAACAGCGGCTTGAGGCCGATCAGCGAGCTTGCCGGCGCCACGGGGAGCACGATCTTCCGCTCGACCGAGCGGCCGCCGGTCTCGGCCATGCGAACGAAGATCTGCGCTTCCTGCGGCCGGGTCGAGCTCGGCGCCTTCTCCAGCTTCACCGGGAAGACGGCCGCGCCCTTGGCGTCCGACTCCGGCAGGTTCTCGATCGGGGTGCGCTCATTGCTGACGCTCTGCTCGTCGGCGACGCCGAACTGGTAGCCTGGATAGCCGGGACGTCCCGAGGCTGCCGTCGTCACCAGCATGTCGCCTTCGAGCTGCAGCCCGGAAGCCGGTGCGCCGTAAAGGAAATGCCCGTCGACCTTAAGTTCCACTGGAACTTCAGCTTTGATGACCTTGTCCTTGGCGGTCAGATCGAATTCGATCCGTTCGGGGATGTAGTCCTCGACCATGAAGGTGGTCTCGCCGACGGACGCGCCCTTCGGATCGGTGAAGGCGCGCACCCGCCAAGTGCCGGTCGGCACCGCCGAATTGAGCGCGACGGCCATGGAGCGGCCACCGGCGCCCTGGTCGGGCAGCACGGCGCGGCGGAATTCGACGCCGTCGGGACGCTCGATCACCAGCGTCAGCGGGCCGCCGGTCATGGCGTTGCCCTGCCCGTCCCGCAGCAGCGCGGTCAGATAGACGGTCTCGTTGGAACGGTAGACGCCGCGCTCGGCAAAGACGAAGGCATCGGCGCCCGCGGGCACCGCGCGTCCCGCGACGCCACGGTCGGTCAGGTCGAAGGCGTTGGACTTGAGGCTCAGGAAGGCATAGTCCGCCTTCTCGCTCATCACGGTCAGCAGCGCCGGCGACAGGCCGCCCTCGCCGCGCGCCAGCCCAGCCTCGAACAGCACATGGCCAGTCTCGTCGGTCTTGCGGCTGGCCAGGATCTCGTTGTTGCGGGCGACCAGCTTCACTTCGGCTTTGGCGACCGGCTCGGTGGACGCCAGCGAATTGACGAAGACATGGATACCGTCATTGCCGGAGAACGCGGTCAGTCCCATGTCGGAGACGATGAACCATTGCGTCGCCAGCGTGCCGTCATCGTCGCTGCTCGGCCCCTTGGCGGCGGCGGTCATGACGTAGACGCCGGGCTGCAGGTCGCCGAGCGCCTGGTCGACCGGGAACGCAGTGGCGACGTCCTGGTTCAGGGTAGCAGCAGTCGCGAGTTCGCCGGACCAGACCTTCATCCCGCGCTGGTCGCCGAGGTCAGAGAGCTGGTAGCTGCTCAGCGTGCGCTGGAAGTCGCTATCGATCACCGTGTTGATCAGGTTGCGGTCGCCGATCCGGAACACGTTGATGGTCACGGCCGGCGTGTTGACGCTGACCACCGGGATGCCGCGCTGGCCGGTGCGCGGCAGCACATAGGCGCGGCCGGTGAAGCGCACGAACGGCTTGCGGTCGCGGACATAGATGTTGAACTCCGCCGACTTCGGCAGCACTTCCTTCACGGTCGACGGCAGGCCGGCGCGCAGGTTGATGTTGTAGCGCTCGCCATGCTTCAGCCCATCGACACAGAGCTGCTTGCCTTCGGTGGTGAGCGCCGGCTTGTCGGCGCCGGCAAGCGCCACGAACGGCGCGAAATCGACGCGCTTGGCCAATTCCTCGGAGAACTGGAAGCAGGCGCGCGGCGTGGCGCCATCGGAATCCACGCTGTAGTCGAGCAGCCGGAAGCCATGCTCGTCGCGCATCTTCTCATACTGGCCGCGGACTTCGGCGACCTCGCGCATGTCGAGCGACATCCGGAGCGCATCGAGCGCCGGCCGCCACAATTTGCGCTCCGAGAACGCCCGGCCGAGCACGGCCAGCGCATCGGCCTCCTCCGCCTGGTTGCCGGCACGCTGATAGGCGATATAGGCGGCGGTCGAGGCGCGCTCGAGCAGGAAGGTCTGCTCGCTCGAGGTCGACGTGCGGATCTGGAAGATGGTGCGGGCAAGCCGCAGCCAGTTGCCGCTGTCCTCCGGCGTGGTGGCGGCGATCTGGCCGAGGATCTGCAGGCCCGTGCGGAAATCGGCGCGCCTGAAAGCGGCATCCGCATCGGTCTTCAGCGTCGCCGTGCTCTTGGCGACCGGCCCCGCCTCGCTCTTGATCTGCGCCTCCAGCTTGATCGCGGAATCGGCGAGGTCGTCGCGCTTGAACGCCTTGTCAGCCGCCTGCGCCGTCGCGAGGCCAAGCGCCAGCGCTGCGCAAAAAGCTGCGACACGAACCAAACCAATCATGACGGATCTCCCGGGGCGGCAGCCGAATGCCGCGTGACGAATAAAAGGGCGCGAAAAGGTGACAGACTGATGGCGCGGAAACAACGTAGCGAAGGAGTCGCAAACAGGCATTGCCAAACCAGTCATTATCCCCGGCCGGCGGAGCGCCGGCGCGGCAGGCGGTGACCGTGGACCGCAACCCGCGCTCCACCCGCACGCCTTTGTCGCCCGATATCAGAAAATGGTTCGGATCGGGTCGCCGAAAAATCGGATCTTTCGCATCGGCAGGCTGGGCGGCCGCCCAGCCTTGGAGCATGATCCGGAAAAGTGGAAACCGGTTTTCCGAAACGATCATGCTCAAACAAAGAGATTAGATCATGATCCGATTCTGTCTAATCGGATCATGATCTAATGTCGAAGGAAGCGGAACTGCTGCGTGCCGTGCTCGCGCGGATCCGGGCTGCGCTCGGCGACGCGATAGCCCTGGTGCGCAGCGAGGAAGGCTTGCGCCGGAATCCAGTTCCTCGCGTACCTGACGAGCTTGTCCTTCGACGTCGGCAGCGCTCCCGGTCCGTTGTCGCTGAGGAAGGATGTCTGCACCTCTGCCTTGGCATTGGCGTCGCTGATCGGCACGCGATACCACGCCATCGCCGCCGGCCGCGTGGCGCACAAGGCCCTGATGGTTTCGATTGCTTCCGGGACGTATTGGATGGCGCCGTTCGAGTGCATCAGCTCGATCTCTCCGAGCCAGTCAGCGGCTTCGCTGATATCGCTGAAGAACATCAGCCGATTGGTCGCCAACTGACGCGCGCGGCGCGCCATGGCCGGCGTTTCCACCACCGCCCAGCGGATGTCCGGCGCCTGCTTGCGGGCAAGCTTGTAATGCAGGCCGGCGCCGCCTCCGAAATCGAGCACTGACTTGATCCCGGCCACCAGCGGCCAGTCGCCGGTAGGATCGTAAGCGATGGTCTTCTGGAAGATCGTCTCGACCAACTCCTCGCTCTCATAGCCCTCGATGACTTCGCGAGGCGGGAACAGCTTGCGTTTTACTCTCTGCATCAAGGTCATCGACGCCTCCCGTCCAAGCTTTTCTCGGCAGTGCCCACCTCCCTACTGTCAGAAACATTTGGAAACAATTCGACCGGGTGCGAATTACGGTCGCGCCCCTCACTGCGCGAGGGAGATTGCGCCGACGCTCAATTCGGTTGGCGTTGCCGGCTTGCCCTGGGCGGTTGCATCCCGGGGATTGCGAGGCCCGCCCTGCCTGGACTGTGGCGGTGCGGAAGATGGCAAGGGGTGATTCGGCGAATGGCGATCCCAGCAGGATTCGAACCTGCAACCCGCGGAGTAGAAATCCGCTACTCTATCCAGTTGAGCTATGGGACCGTCTTGGCGCGGTATCGGCCATCAAGCCTTTCAATAGTATAATCATGGGCCTGTCGCCAGCATGGCAGAGTGCAAAATAACAATAAAAACATAAGGCTGGGGTCCCGACCAGGCCCCTGGCCTCTTCAAGTCCAACAGGGGCCTCCCGAGCCCGGAATGCCCGGTCGCTTCGAAAACATCCGGTCGCTGCAACGCGGAATCTCAGCCTTAAGTAGTGGCAGTGGTTTCCCGGATATATCGCGATCACAGCTCAGCGTAGAAGGTATCCAGAGAATGCACGCGTGCGTATGGGAGTTGCGTAATTGCGGCAGAAGCTCCGGATTTCCAGGAACCAACGATCACTATTAGAGCTATTTTCACCCGATCTACTCGAACAGCTCGCCGAGTTGGAATGGTTGAGAGAGCAGGTCAGGCAAGCGGAAAAGCTGAATCCGCAGCAGATACTGACTCAATTCAAGGCTTACCGGCAGCAGAAGGCGACCAAGGCCAGGCGGACCGCGCACTAGTCTTCCACACCCACGACGGCCGGCCGATCGATCTCCGTTTGGCTGCCTTCGACGACGGCTGCGCTACGCCTGACGATGAAGACGATCCGCGCCGTTCAGGACACACGCGCGTCCGAAAGCGAGCCCAATAGATCTGCGACGAGGTGGTCGATCAAGGCCAAGGCAATGGCAGGCTTGGCGACGTCCACGTCGTCCACATGCCAGTATCTCACCCTGTCCGCCATCTCCGGAAAACGCCGTTCGATGAGCGGCCGATGCTCTGCTTCCTTCAGCGCGATGATGAGATCCGCGCTCTCCAGGTCAGGCAGGGTACAGGGTTGAGGGTACCGCAAGTTTCCGACCGGCCGGACGCCCCTGGCCTGGAGACCATCGAGAGCGAAAGGCGACATTGGGCCGACATTGTCGGGCGATCCCCTTTCCGCGGCCCCTTTCGAGAAGGCGCGCCAGTTCAAGTCGGCCAGCCCTGCGCGGTGATTGAATAGCTCTTCTGCAAACCGGCTGCGGTAATAATTGCCTGTGCACAGGAACAACAGATGATGAGCCATCGCGAAAGAATCATGAGCTGAGAGAGGGCGCCGCTACACCGATTGATATCGATGGTCGCTTTGTTGCGCAATTGCGCGACGGCTGCAGAGCGGTTCGCAAGGTGCGAATTTGATCATCAAATCATCTTGCAGACGATGATGCACCCTTACACGGATTCGTCATTGTTGAGGCACGTTTTGTCGCAGCGTACCCGGCGGGATGCGGGTGGATAATGAGCGATCATTATAAGGTTGGGATCGTGATGGAGTCATGTCATGAGACGAACCGAACTCAAGCGGATGAGTTCTGACCGCCTGTGGACGTTGCGTGTCGAACTCGCTGACGTCCTGCGACAGAAGATTCAGTCGATGAAGGCGCAGTTGGAAGATCGTCTGAAGAAGCTGCGGACTCCGACTTCGGCGCGCCGGCCATATCCGGAGATACAGCCCAAGTACCGCAATCCTGATCAGCCATCAGAAACCTGGGCTGGTCGAGGCAAGAAGCCGCGGTGGCTGGTCGCGCAGCTAAGGTTGGGAAAACGGATCGACGATTTCAAAATCAAGGTGCGGAAAAAGAGCCGGATCGCCGTCCGCCTGGCGCGCATCAGCACGTAGTGTCCGCGTGCCGAGGAACGAAACCGCGGGAGTTGCGTCGAATCCCAGCTTCCGGTCGAACGCCCCCTACCCCCACCGGCCGGAGGAAAACCTCCAAGGTTGGCGGCCCCAGCGCACCTGGGGCCGTTTGATGAGATGCGCGCTCGGGCAAAGACATCTTCCGGGGCAACGCTCTGCGGCTCGCGCGACCGTTGGAGAGGCACGCGGGAGGCGCCTTGGCATGGTTAATCCCTGGTTGCCGAATTTGGCAAAGGTCTTGCTAATCGCTGCTCCGACACTGCAGCCCCCGACGGGGCTGCACCGAGTTGGATCAAGCGGGAGCAATGCCCATGGGTGCCGCGTCTCAGACTGGGAATTCCAGCATCACCGCGTTACGTGACGTCCTCGTCATCCAGACAATGCTCGAGGATCTGCAAAGGTCTGTCCGGATCCTCGATTGCGATATCGCGACGGAGGAAGCCACCGGAAGGGTCAGCAACGCTGCGGACCCGCGATATCCGCTGCTCGCCAAAACGCTTTCGACGCGCCGGGACAATCTCAAATCGACCATCCGGGCGCTGAGCGACCGCTTGGGCCAACTGACGTCGATGGCGTAGCTACCCCCTGTTTCACGCCCCCCACCCGCAACCGGGTGAAAGGCGGGCCGCCGGTTATGGGGCGGCCAGAGGGAGAGACGGGCAGGTTTGCGCCCAGCGCCTTGCTGCCATCGCCGGCATGCCTTAAGGCGGCTCGCAGATTCCCGTCCGCGATTCACTGGAACTCGATGCGAAAACTGCTTGTCACACTCTCGGCCGCCCTTCTGGTGGGGGCCTGCCTGCTCGTACTCAGGAACGAACTGCACGCAAGGCCCGCCACGCAGTGCGGCTTCTGGGGCGAGATGGAAGCCGGAATGTCCTGCCGGTGAAATTCGCCGCCGTTCGCGGCCTTGGAACAATGGCCGAAATTGGGGCAGAGCTGACGCGAGCGGCGAAGATCAATGCCGCCGCGTGGTTTGGCCCCGCCAACCACGCCCCGAGCAAAACCCGGGCGCGCCAATTCCCAAAACTTGGTCTCGTTGCGATCGTCGGAGGTGAGGTGTTGCTGGCGCCCGCCTCACCCGACCGTCGGTCAACCTGATCTCTTCACCGGTCGCGGGCGCGCCGACATTCCCCAAATGGGAACTGTCCGATGATTTTCTCTGGCGTTCGAGGGCGATATGGCCGGTCTGCCGAGTCTTGCGCCGGCAACCGAACTATCTGAGTACCAGCCGCGCCAATAGTGCCGCCAGTTCGCCCTGCCGCGACACGCCCACCTTGGAGAATACGCGCTTGAGGATGGTCCGGGCGCTCTCCTCGGTGATGCCGAGCTTGTCGGCGGCGTCGCGCGGCGACTGGCCGGTGCCGACCAGCGCCGTCACCCTCGCCTCGCCCAACGTCAGGCCGAGCACATCGCGGATCAGCGAGGGGTCCGGTGGGCTGCTGTTGTCGGGGTCGACGACGAGGATAAGCAGCCTGGCCTGGGTCAGGAACTGGTTGATGCTGTTGGCCGCCATCGAGACCGGCAGGACATAGAGCGCAAGCGGCCGTCCCGACGTCCGCCGGTGCACGATGATCGGCTTTTCGCCAGCCAGAACATCCTCGGGGCGGTACGCCGCGAGACGTTTCATGGCCGCGGAGGCCGGCGAATTCAGCGCGAACGATCCCGCGGCAAGCTTCTCCTCCACGATCTCGAGACCATCCCCGAGCAGCGACTCCGCCTTCGGGTTGGAGAAGATCACGCGGCCGACCGAATCGAGCACAAAGACCCCGGTTCCCAACCTCGCCAGCGCTGCGCCGAGGCCAAGCTTGCTCAGTTCGGAGTCCATCAGGCGGATACCAAGGCGAAGCGACCGCTCGACGTGGCGGCCGAGCTGGGCCACGAGATCAAGCTCGGCGTCGCTATAGGCGGGCTTGCCGCTCGCGCGCTGGATGCTCATCGCCACCTCGATCTTCGCATCCGGCGAGACCGTTGCAGCGGCGAAATATTTCAGGCCGTGTTTCCGAAGCAGCACGGAATAGAAGGGGTCGGTTGCGATGTCCTCGTCGGAGACGACGTCGCGGTCGGTCAGGACGTCACGATTGAAGAAATAGCCGCGCTCGCGCGCACGGATCGCGCGGATATCCCGAAAAGTCCACTCGCGCATGTATTCTTCCGCGATCACATCGAGCGAGGCGGACTGGATCGCGCCAAAACTTCCGTCGTCCCTGCCATAGAGCAGGATAGCGCCGACATCGTCGAGGCAATCGGCAATGCTCTGTAAGGCCACCGGCCAATGCGACGGTTCCGCCGCGGATTGATAGATGGCGTCGATGGCCTTCAGCAGGTGATGCGACATTGGAACCGACAAACCGAACGACGAGTGAACGCGCGGCAATCAATCACGAGGATTGGAATGCCCCGCACAATACATTTGGATGTCAGGAAACGATAACGGGCAAGTCCGTACGATCACGGCCTTTGCACGGCCTTTGCATGGGTAACCGCAACCACTGACGACCCATCGCGCTCCGCCGCCCCGTGAGGCGCCGATCACCGCTTATCGAACGGAATATATTGCTGGTACTGCTTCGGCACCGAGCTGCGGTAGCGGGCCGGTACGGTTCCGGTGTCGATCGAATGCTCAATCTCCTGCTGCCGCGTCCGTTTCTTTGCGGCGGTCTTTTTCTTCTTGGGCGCAGCCTTCTCGGTGGCGGACGGATTCGTATCCGGCTGGGTGGCGGCTGGCGTTGTCGTGGCGGCCGGCGCCGTGGTCGCGGCAGGTGGTGCCGTGTTCGCGGCCGGCGCGGCGGTGTCAGTTCCGGTCGCCGGGGCGGTCTGAGCCAGTGCGTAGCTGGAATAGGACATCAACATGAGCGCCGCGGTGGCCGCAGCAAGGCTGGAAAACTTTTTCATCTGAAAACTCCAATAGTGTCGAACGCCGGGCGCTTCGTGCAATGCGCGGCATTTGACCACGAAAGCCCGCCTCGCGCCAACGCGGAGGGTCCGCGCGAATCTCAGGGTACAGCGATGGTGACAGCGGTTATGTTGCCGCGGTCACACTCGAAGCGCGCTGACCTGTCAGTCGACGGGGAGCCTAGCCGGGCGACGGCTGTTCCGCGTGCGCACGTGCGCGCTCCGGCCTTGCATCCCTGGTGCAGGTCGTCATGACGAAGGCGATGCGGCTGCATTGCCACCCCGGCCCGAGCGCCGCGCTCGCCACCGTCTCCTGAGAAAGGCTGCCGGCCGAAAGCAGCGCCACGCCAAAACCGATCACCACGATGACGGCCAGCAGCGCTAGTCCCTTGCGGCTATAGAGTTGGTGGATCATGCGATCGTTCCTGTTCAGTTGGCGCGGAGCATACGACCGAGTCGCCCCTCTCCCTGTGATCGGCATCACAATTGCCCGCGGCGTTTTAGCGCTGGCCCCTGCGGCCTATTGCGCCGGCTGGATCACGTTGCAGTTGGTCCGTCCGGACATCAGACAGTCCTGCATCTTGCTCGCCGCAGTCAGTTCGCGCGCCAGCCACAAGCCGGCTGCCAGCATGGCGGCCGCAATCACGAGACCGGCAATCGCGCCGCGGCGGCTGCCGCCTTCCCTCGGGTCTGTCATGATCGTGTCGGTTCCCGGGCCGTCACTGTGAAAGAGATCGTGGTTGCAGTAGCTGCTTCGCAAGTACCCATGTGATCACAACAACTTCAGATCAAATCTGCAAAGTCTGGGCATAAGTGTCGCAAATCCGTTGCGCGCGTCCACGCGCTGTTCAAGAAGTAGGCGCCGTCCAAGAAGCGCGTGTGTGCGGAGCGTGCCATGGGTAAACAAGAAACGGGCTACGACTATCATCGATACAAAAAACTGCTGGTGGAAGCGGTCGACGAGAGCAAGCGACTCGAATTGATCGAGCTTCTGATCCGCGAGAGGGCCCGCGACAAGCTCGAAGCGCAGCGGACGTCCGATCGCGTGGCCATCACGGCGCAGACGGTCGCCAGGGTGCTGGGAACCTCCCGTCAGCGCGACAACTTCTAGCTCGGCTAGAATTTTAGGGCAGTTCGACGCAAATTACCGTATTGCCCATGGCAATCACCGGCTCACTTCTGCTGCGCATCTCGTAGACCAGGAATGTGGTTGCCGCGCCACTCGTCAGCTTTAATCTCAGCAACTTGCCGCTTACGGATGGCTCCCCTGTTTGGCATGCCAATTGGACGCTGGCATTTTGCGCTGGGTTCACTTATGTGCTGCGCGAACCCGATTTTCGTCATCCCTCCAACAGCAGTGAAGATAACAAGGCTCTCTAGATGAGCGGCTTCAAGGAACCGAACTTTTCCGACCGCCAGAAGGCGGCGCAGCAGGCCCGGCAGAACATTCTGGATAAATTCCGCACCCGCCCCGGGCCCGATGATCCCACGGTGCAGGCGCGCGCCGCCGAGCGCGCGGCGATCGCGGCCGGCCGGGAGCAGGCTCGGCTTGCGCGCGAGGCGGCCAAGGCCGAGCAGCAGCGACTCGAGCAAGAGGCTGCCGCCGCGGAAGTGGCGCGAATCGCTCGCGAGAAGGAAGAGGAAGCCACGCGGCAGGCCGCGATCGAGGCCGAACAGAAGGCCAAGCGCGACGCGCGCTACGCCGCCCGCAAGGAACGCGGCAAGAAAAAGAAGTAACTCGCCGCATGCGAGGTGAAGCGGAGACCTCGTAGCCCGGGTGGAGCGTCAGCGTAACCCGGGACCGCTCGTAGACCTTAATGAAAATGTCCCGGGTTGCGCGTTCCGCGCCACCCGGGCTACGCACCTTGGCATAGTGCCCTCGCCGCGCGCCGCGCGCGGTGAAGACGAGACGGCGATCAGTTCTTCTTCATGCCGTCGTCTTTCTTCATCGCATCGTCCTTCTTCATCATCCCGTCGCTTTTCTTCATGCCGTCATGCTTCGACATGGCATCCTTGGACATGGCATCCTTGGACATCGTGTCTTTCTTCATGGCGTCGTCCTTGCCCATCTTGTCCTGAGCAAAGGCTGCGGGCGAGAGCGCGACGCTGACGGCAACGAGAGCGGCGGAGACGCCGAGGCCGATACGGGTCGAGAAAGTCATGGTGGTCATCCTTGCTGAGGGTTGATCATGGAGCGACGTCTGCCGCTCTCACCTCGACGCGGCCGGAACGGCCCTTGTTACCCCCTCACAAAGTCTTGAAGGGGCGTGCGGACCGGAGTTGCCCGAAAATCAGGCACTCGCAGCCATCGCCCGCAGTGTGCGGTGCAGCAATACCCCGCCCTGGTGTGACGCTTGGCGCCAACGCACCGGGCCGCCTCAAACTATCAGACTAGAGAAAATTCTGGCAAAGTTCGCCTAAATGCGGCCCTCAAGTTCCGCCTTATCGCCAATCAAGAACAGCCTTTCCAATGGGAGAAACTTTATGCTCACTCGCCGCCACCTCTTTGCCTCGGCGCTTGCCGCGCCCGCGGTCCTGCGCTTCGGCATCGGTACCGCCCATGCCGCGACCACGCTGAAAATCTCGCACCAGTTCCCCGGCGGGACCATCGACAAGGGCGATTTCCGCGACCGGCTGTGCCGGATGTTCGCCGCCGAGGTGGCGAAACGCTCGGGCGGCGAGATATCAGCCGAAATCTATCCGAATTCCTCGCTGATCAAGACCAACGCGCAGTTCTCGGCCATGCGCAAGGGCGCGCTCGACATCAGCCTCTACCCGATGCCCTATGCCGGCGGCGAACTGCCGGAGACCAATATCGGCCTGATGCCGGGCCTGGTCACGACCTACGACCAGGGCCTGCGCTGGAGGAAGGAGCCGGTCGGCAAGGCGCTCTCCAACTTCCTGGCGGACAAGGGCATCATCCTCCTGACCTGGGTCTGGCAGGCCGGCGGCGTCGCCAGCCGCTCCAAGCCGATCGTGGCGCCCGAGGACGCCAAGGGCATGAAGGTGCGCGGCGGCTCGCGCGAGATGGACATGGTGCTGCAGACGGCCGGCGCGGCCGTGCTGTCGGTGCCTTCCAACGAGCTCTATGCGGCGATGCAGACCGGCGCCTGCGACGCCGGCATCACCTCCTCCACCAGCCTGATCTCGTTCCGCCTGGAAGAAGTCGCGAAATCGCTGACCTCGGGCGCCGGCACCTCCTACTGGTTCATGCTGGAGCCCCTGATGATGTCGAAAGCGATCTTCGACAAGCTGCCGAAGAAGCAGCAGGACATCATCCTTGCCGTCGGCGCCGAGCTCGAGGCCTTCGGCAAGAAGGGCGCGCAGGACGACGATGTCGAGGTCGCCAAGGTCTACGAGAAGGCCGGCGCAAAGGTCAGCGCGCTTGACGCAACCACCGTCAACAAGTGGCGCGACATTGCGCGCGATACCGCCTGGAAGGACTATGGTGCTAAAACCGCGACGGCTGCCAACCTGTTGAAGCTCGCAAGCGACGTCGCCGCATGATGCATGGTCCGGTCGCGGATCAAGCCGAACGCCAGACCGCCGTCACGGGCAATGTACTCGTGGCGGCGCTGTCACGCGGGCTTGGCATCTGCAACAACATCATCGTCGTCTTCGCGTCCATCGCGCTGATCGCGGCTTGCGTGATCCTGAGCTACAGCGTGCTCGGCCGCGCTTTGTTTCACAGCCCGAACTATTGGCAGGACGAGGCCGCGGTGTTCCTCCTGGTCGGCGCGACCTTCATGACGGCCGCCTATGTGCAGGCCCAGCGCGGCCATGTCAGCATCGAAGCCTTTGTCGGGCTGCTGTCGCCGCTCGCCAATCGCATCAGGCTGTGGCTGGTCGATGTCGCTAGCCTCGCCTTCTGCGCCTTCTTTGCGTGGAAGTCCTGGACATTGGCGCATGAAGCCTATGTCGACGGCCAGGTCTCGAACTCGATGTGGTCGCCGCCGCTCGCGATTCCCTACGTGCTGATGGCGATTGGCATGACGCTGCTGTGCCTGCAGCTCCTGCTGCAGATCATCATTCCCCTGATCGGTGGCGCACGCCGATGACTGTGCTTGGCATCGGCATCAGTTACGGGCTTGCCACCCTGTTTGCGATGTTCTCGGGCATGCCCATTGCATTTGCTTTGGGGGCGGTCGCGGTCGTGTTCATGGCGATCTACATGCCGACCGCCTCGCTCGATACCGTGACGCAGAACGTCTACGAGGAGATGGCCTCGATCACGCTGCTGTCGATCCCGCTGTTCATCCTGAAGGGCGCGGCAATCGGCAAATCCCGCGCGGGCCAGGATCTCTATTCGGCCCTGCACGCCTGGCTGCATCGCGTGCCCGGCGGGCTTGGCGTCGCCAACGTGTTCGCCTGCGCGCTGTTCGCAGCGATGGCGGGATCCTCGCCCGCGACCTGCTCGGCGATCGGCTCGGCCGGCATTCCCGAGATGCGCAAGCGCGGCTATTCTGGCGGCTTTGCCGCAGGGATCATCGCCGCCGGCGGCACGCTCGGCATCCTGCTGCCGCCCTCGATCACCATGATCCTGTTCGCGGTCGCGGCGGAGAAATCGCTGGGACGCCTGTTCCTCGCCGGCATCGGGCCGGGCCTCTTGCTGGTGACGCTGTTCGGCGTCTACGCGGTGTTCCGTTTCCGTAAAGAGTATGCGGCCGCGCGTGCCGCCTATGACGCGACCGGTGCGGACTCCGCAATCCTGCAGCGCGACGAGTTCACGATGGCCGACCGCTTCAACGCGCTGCCGCGGGTGCTGCCGTTCGTGCTGCTCTTGACCGGCGTGATGATCGCACTCTATGGCGGCTATGCGACGCCGTCGGAGACCGCCGGCCTCGGCGGACTGTTGGCGCTTGGGCTGATCGCGGTGATCTATAGCGTCTGGAAGCCGAGCGACCTCGAGCCGATCCTGAAATCCACCATCCGCGAGTCGACCATGCTGATGATGATCATCGGCATGTCGCTGCTCTATTCCTACGTGATGAGCTACCTGCACATCTCGCAATCGGCCGCGGAGGCGATCGTCGCGATGCACTTGCCGCGCTGGGAATTGCTCGTCGCGATCCTGCTCATGGTCGTCGTGCTCGGCTTCTTCCTGCCGCCGGTCTCGATCATCCTGATGACCGCGCCGATCATCCTGCCGCCGCTCCGCGCCGCCAATTTCGACATCATCTGGTTCGGCGTGGTGATGACCATCGTGATGGAGATGGGCCTGATCCATCCACCGGTGGGGCTGAACATCTTCGTCATCCGCAACGTCGCGCCTGATATCCCCTTGAGCGAGGTGATCTGGGGCACGCTGCCGTTCGTGCTGCTAATGATGCTGGCGGTGTTGCTGCTCTGCTTCTTCCCGGGGATCTCGACGTGGCTGCCGGATCTCGTGATGGGGCCGGAGGGGGTGCGGTAACTCTCATCCGTCATTGCGAGCGAAGCGAAGCAATCCAATGCTTCCACGGACGCAAGCGGCGAGATGGATTGCTTCGCTTCGCTCGCAATGACGACGGTCAGTTGTAGATTCCATGGGGCGGTGAGCGCGCCCTTTCCGGTAGGTTTGGGTTTCCACACTCGAACCATCGGAGAGTCTGATGCAAGCATCGACCAAGAGCACGCCCACCGCCGGCCATTGTGGCACGATTTTCGTTGCGATCGAACTCAGTCAGAAGACGTGGCTGGTGACACTGCACAGTCCGGATCGGGACCGGATATCGCGCCACAAGCTGGAAGGCGGCGATCACGCCGGGCTGCTGGCGCTGATCGAGCAGGTCAGGGCCCGGGCGACGTCGAAGCTTGGCGCGGCGCCGCGGGTGGTGAGTTGCTACGAGGCCGGCTATGACGGCTTCTGGCTGCACCGGCTGCTGGAAGCGGCTGGGATCACGAACTTCGT